>CAYVSU010000046.1:0-12832 GCA_964454215.1 uncultured Oscillospiraceae bacterium
CTCTGTTCATCAACGAGGGCGACAAGATCCAGATCGACACCCGTACCGGTGAGTATCTGGGCCGCTCCAAGGCATAATTCAAACTGTCATTGCGAGCTGGTGATTACACCGGCGAGGCAATTCCCTTAATGAAAGGAGAAACTACTATGACAATTTCTGAAAAGTCCGCTTACCTAAAAGGTCTGATGGACGGACTGAACCTGAACACTGAGTCAGCTGAAGGTAAGATGATCGCAGCCATCGTTGAGCTCTTGGGCGATGTTACCAAAAAGGTCACCGATATCGAGGATACCACTATCGCCATCTCCGATGAGTTGGATGAGATCGAAGAAGATCTGGATGCCATTGAGGACTACATTCTCGATGAAGAGGATGAGGTCTATGATGACGAGGATGACAGCTGGGATGGCTGGGATGATGACGATGAGGAAGGCTTCGACTTTGGCGACGAGGACTCTACCATTTACGAAGTTGAGTGCGTCTGCGGCGAGATTATCGACTTCGACGAGGAGACCTTGGAAGAGGGCAGCATTGTTTGCCCCAACTGCGGCGAAACTTTGGAATTCTCTCTGGAAGACGAAGAGGACGAGGAGTAATCCCCAAATTTATCACAAAAGGGCGTGTCTGATGACACGCCCTTTTATCATAGAATTTCGTCCAAAATATCTGCTGTAAGGCCTGATATTTCGTATGCTGTCCGATCCTGGGGACCATCCTCGGTCAGTTTGGTGTAGACACGGCTTTGAAGTCTGCCGCTAATGCGGATACGGTCACGTGTGTGGCAGGCTGAAACCTCCTGTGCTGTACGCCCCCAAAGGATGCAGGGCAGGTAGTCCGCTCGGCGAAAAGTTCGGGGTACGGCCAGCATTACATCGCAGATCTCCCGCCCCAGAGGCGTCCTGCGAAAGACCGGTTCCTTGCAAAGGGGACCCTCAATGACACAGTTGTTGATCGGATCGCCATCCTCAGCGATGATTTGGTTTGCATGAATAAAGATCAGCAGATGCCTAACGCCGTTTTCCCGGCTGTTGTGAGACCGAATCTGTCCGGTCACTGTAAGCATTTCGCCGCCGCATAGGTCAAATCCGTTCATCACGGGCTCCTGAGCGATCACTGGCAGCGTGTCCACCGTGCCGGAAAGACGCGGTATATCCAACAGAAAGCGGTAAAATCGCCGGTTGTGATTTTCGTGTGAGAATTGGGGTAAATCCCGGAGCGTTCCCCGGACAGTGATCTGGTTGCATATATGTTCCATAATTCCACCTCAAAATTCCAATGTATGGAACATACTATGCGAAACTCCCGCCGGGAATTCCGGCGGGAGTGTGCTTATTTCAGAATCTCTTGCTGAATCCTTCTTCTGAAGGAACCGACGACTGTGTCAAAGGCGTGGTCGATCATATAAGGAAGTTCATTTTCGGGAAACTGATCCAAATAGATGGTATTCCAGTATGGCTGTTGGACTGGCGGACAGTGATAGCCTCGAACGACTATCCCAGGATAAGCCTGACGAAAGGCCTGACCGGAAAAAGCTGTGCATTTCAGCGTGAGTTTATCAGGGTAAAGCTGGGCGAAGATCTTTCCGTTTACCTTATAGCATACAGGGAAATCCCCAAAGGGATGGTCTTCGTATGCCTTGGATTTTTGAAGACAGTATTCTCTAATATCCATAATTTCAACGCTTCTTCCTTTCTGCAGGATTTGCAATTGCTTTTTTTGTTGTTGACTTAACTGCCGGCTTCCGTGCCTTAGGCGGTACCTTGGGCGGGGGAGCAGTCAGCTTTCCTTGACGGGGTGGGACTGCCCGGATCAGGCACTTGGGGTCTGATCCAATGAGATCTTCCCGGTGGGCTCGCAATAGCGCCTCTTTTACAAGGTAATAATTCTTGGGATTGCGGTACTGAATCAGAGCCCGCTGCATAGCCTTTTCATGGGGATCAGTAGGCACATAGACTTTTTCCATAGTTCTGGGGTCAAGTCCGGTGTAGTACATAACGGTGGATAGTGTGGAGGGGGTAGGGTAAAAATCCTGGACCTGCTCTGGATTATAGCCCATTTCCCGGATATACTCAGCAAGTTCAATGGCTTCTTTCAGCGTAGAACCCGGATGGCTGGACATCAAATAGGGAACAAGATACTGGTTCATTCCGTACTGCTTATTAAGGGCAAAGTACTTATCCACAAATCGGCTGTAAACTGCGTTTCTGGGTTTACCCATACGGTCAAGTACGGCATCAGATACATGTTCCGGGGCAACCTTCAGCTGCCCGGAAATGTGATACTGCACCAATTCCTTGAAGAAAGCATCCTTTTTATCTGCCAGAAGATAGTCAAATCGGATACCACTGCGGACAAATACTTTTTTAACGCCTGGTATTTTCCGTAGCTTGCGAAGAAGTGATATATAATCGGAGTGGTCTGCTTTCATATTTTTGCAAGGGTTAGGGTAGAGGCATTGACGTCCACCGCAGGCACCTTTACTCAACTGTTTTTCACAGGCGGGGTGGCGGAAGTTGGCGGTTGGACCGCCCACATCGTGAATATAGCCCTTAAAATCCTTGTCTTTGACCATTTTTTCTGCTTCTGAAAGGATGGATTCGTGGGATCTTGTTTGGATGATCCGGCCTTGATGGAAAGTCAGAGCGCAAAAAGAACAGGCACCGAAGCAGCCTCGGTTAGAAACCAGGCTGAACTTGACTTCTTCAATGGCGGGGACTCCGCCCATTTTTGCGTAGCTTGGGTGCCATGTGCGTTCATAGGGCAGATCATAAACGGCATCCATCTCATCCGTGGTTAAAGGCTTTTGGGGCGGATTTTGCACAATATATTCCTTACCGTAGGATTCTGCCAGTCGTTTTGCTGTAAAAGGATCGCAGTTGCAATACTGAATTTTGAAGGATTCCGCGTATTTACGCTTGTTGGCTTTGACTTCCTCGAAGCTTGGCAGGAGGATCGTCGGCAGACTTTCATCCAGTACCGCTGTTTTGAAAACCGTTCCGTCAATGTAGGTAATATCCTTAACATCCATACCGGCATTCAGCGCATCCGCCAGCTCTACAATGCTCTTTTCACCCATACCGTACATCAAAATGTCTGCCTGACTGTCCAGCAAAATGGAGCGCTTTATACTCTCACTCCAGTAGTCATAGTGACCTAAGCGGCGAAGGGATGCTTCAATTCCGCCAATAAGGATGGGTACATCCTTGTAGCTTTGGCGGATCAGATTACAGTAAACAACGGTTGCATAATCCGGACGTTTGCCCATAATACCCCCGGGAGTAAAGGCGTCCGTTTTGCGCTTGTGCTTTGTAACGGAGTAATGGTTGACCATAGAATCCATATTGCCACCGCTGACCAAGAAGGCCAGCCGCGGTTTTCCAAGAACAGTGATGGATTTTGGGTTTTTCCAGTCTGGCTGGGAAATGAAACCGACGGAATAGCCGTTGGCTTCCAAAACACGGCTGATAATGGCGTGACCAAAGGAAGGATGGTCTACATAGGCATCACCGATCACATAGATAAAGTCGCACTGCTCCCAGCCCCGATCCAGCATATCCTGTTTGCAAATGGGAAGAAAAGCCATATGCCACCTCCGAATTTCGTTTTTTACAGTATAACATCTTTTTTGCAAAAATGGAAGAGGCTTGACATTACTGGTATAATATCTTTGAAAGGGTGTGTTTTTATGGCAGTACGACTTAATGAGAACAAGGAAATGGTTGCCACCATCAAAGAAGGCTTAAAGCTTACTGGAGGATACTGTCCTTGCCGGATTCAGCGGACGGAGGAAAATAGGTGTATTTGCAAGGAATTCAAGGAGCAGATCGCAAATCCCGAATTTAAGGGATACTGCCACTGTATGCTATACTACAAGGACTGAAAAAACTTTTAAAAAGACGAAAAAAAGTGTTGACAAATTTTGCACAGCGTGGTATTATAGCCAAGCGGTTGGGAAATCCCTTCCAAAAGTAAATATGGGCGAGTGGTGGAATTGGTAGACTCGCTAGATTCAGGTTCTAGTGTTCACTGCGGACGTGCGGGTTCAAGTCCCGCCTCGCCCACCAAACAGACTTCTTCGGGAGTCTGTTTTTTATTTGGGTAAAAATGAAAGCCCGGGGATCCGGGCCTTCATTTCATATCTGATCAGCAATATCTAAAACCAAACGCTCCGATTCAGCCCAACCAAGGCAGGCATCTGTAATGGATCTGCCATAAACGCCTTCGCCAATTTTTTGATTTCCCGGCTCCAGGTAGGATTCAATCATAAAGCCTTTGACCATTTTGCGGATGTTTTCGCTATGGCGGCAGGAATGGAGGACCTCTTTGCAGATCCGGGGCTGCTCAAAATATTTTTTAGCCGAGTTGGAGTGGTTTGCATCCACGATTAGGGCCATATTTTTGAGGTTCTTAGCTTCATAAGCGTGATAAAGGAATTCCAGTTCTTCAAAATGATAATTGGGAATAGGATCACCGTGGCGATTCACATATCCACGCAGGATCGCGTGGGACATATCATTACCGGTTGTTTCCACTTCCCATCCGCGGTAGATAAAGGTGTGGCTCTGTTGGGCCGCATGGATGGAATTGAGCATAACGGAAATATCACCACTGGTGGGATTCTTCATACCTACAGGAATATCAAGGCCGCTTGACGTGAGACGATGTTCCTGATTTTCCACGCTTCTTGCGCCAACTGCCACGTAGGACAGCAGGTCGGAAAGATACCGGTAATTATCCGGGTAGAGCATTTCGTCCGCAGTGGAAAGCCCGGCTTGCGTCAGGACATTAGTATGCAGACGACGAATGGCTATGACGCCTTCTAGCATATCCGCGTGCTTCTCGGGATTTGGTTGATGCAAAAGTCCCTTGTAGCCTTCACCGGTAGTGCGGGGCTTGTTGGTGTACACTCGTGGGATCAGGACCAACTTGTCTGCCACCTTTTCCTGCAAGGCGGCAAGCCGGTAGCAGTATTCAAGTACGGCATCTTCCCGGTCCGCAGAGCAAGGTCCGATGATCAGCGCCAGTTTGTCGCTCTTGCCGGTGAAAATATCAGCGATCAGCTTGTCTCGGACCAGCTTGCGTTGGGCAAGCTCCTCAGTTACCGGGTATTGGGCTTTGATGTCCATAGGAATGGGCAACTTTCGCTTAAAGTTCATATTTTTCATCGTTTATCATCTCTTTACAGGGAGTTTTCACTACTTTATCATTTTTCGGTAGTGATTTCAATAACTTATTGATAGAAACGGAATAAAATATATCAAAAAAGCGCAAAAATAATGTAAAATAATACTTGATTTTTCCAAATCTGCGTGGTATAATACAGCGGTCTGAAATCAAGGTGAGTCCTCTGCGGGCAGATGCGCCGTATGAACGCCTAATATTTAAGGAGGACAAAACAAATGGATCTGGTAAAAGCACTGAACAGCAAGTACATGAAGGAAGAACTGCCCGAAGTTAATGTGGGCGACACCGTTCGTGTGCACGTTCGTATCAAGGAAGGCTCCCGTGAGCGTATCCAGGTGTTCGAGGGTACCGTCATTGCCCGTAAGCACGGCGGCATCACTGAGACCATCACTGTTCGCCGTATTTCCTACGGTGTTGGCTGCGAGAAGGTCTTCCCCCTGCATTCTCCCCATGTTGCTATGATCGAAACCGTCCGTAAGGGCAAGGTTCGCCGTGCAAAGCTGTACTATCTGCGTGATCGTATGGGTAAGGCAGCCAAGGTCAAGGAGAGAGTCTGAGAAAACGAAAAAAAAGAGGGCTTGCCCTCTTTTTTTTTGCGCCTTTTTGGTTTATAATGTACTTTGTATAATGATTTTTCGCACGCAGATGCGTGTTTAGGAGTGAATGGCACTTGGATAATAAGGAATTTGACTTCTTTCAGCAGGACAATGCATCCTCTGAAGATGTAACAGTGGAGCTGGATTTCCTTACAGAATCAGAAATGGATGATCAGGTAAAGGATAAATTACCTTTTGAAGATTCTAAACCGATGCGCAGAAGAGCCCGCAAGGGGGAAAAGGACAAGAAACCCAGTTGGCAGAAGAGCCTCTTGATGTATATCCACGACCTGATTTTTTTGCTGGCCTCCATCATTGTGATCTTTTTGCTTCTGTTTCGTGTTGTGGTGGTTTCCGGCACGTCTATGAACAGCACTCTTTTGGATGGCGATTATTTACTGCTGCTTGGTAACATATTCTACCGAGATCCTAAACCCGGTGATATTATTGTTGCAAGCAAGCAGTCTTTCGACAACGGTGCTCCCATTGTCAAGCGTGTGATTGCAACAGAAGGACAGACGGTTGATATTGACTTTAATGCAGGCATCGTGTATGTAGACGGTGTAGCGTTGGATGAACCCTATACTTTGTCTCCTACCAATGTAAAGGAGGGCGTCCAGTTCCCGCTTGTTGTGGATAAAGGTTGTCTGTTCGTTCTGGGTGACAACCGAAATGGTTCTAAAGACAGTCGGAATCCGGAGATCGGCCTGATCGATAAGCGAGAAGTGCTGGGTAAGGTGATTTTTCTGTTCCTGCCCGGTACCAACCACGGACAAGAAAACCGTGACTTCGGCAGAATCGGGGTGGTTTCGTGAGCCAGGAGCAAATGAATATTCAGTGGTATCCCGGTCATATGACCAAGACCCGTCGACAAATTGAGGCAGACCTGAAACAGGTGGATGCCATTTGCGAGATCGTGGATGCCCGTATCCCAATGTCCAGCCGTAATCCGGATATTGATTCTATTTGTGGCGCAAAACCGCGGATCATTATTCTGAATAGAACGGATTTGGCTGATCCTGCTGCCACCAAGCGTTGGACGGATTATTTTAAGAGCAAGGGTATGGCCGTGGTGGCAACCGATTGTAAGAGCAGAAAGGGCATTTCTGATTTTCAGCCTGCGGTTCGTTCTGTGCTGAAAGATAAGATTGCCAGAAATGCTGCGCGAGGAATGAACCGGCCGGCGCGGGTGATGATCGTTGGCATCCCCAATGTTGGAAAGTCTACGCTGATCAACCAAATTTCCGGGCGCAAGGGTGCGAAAGCAGAAAATCGTCCCGGTGTGACCCGTGGAAAACAATGGGTCACTGTAGACAACGGCTTGCTGCTTCTCGACACACCCGGCATTCTGTGGCCCAAGTTTGAGGACCCTAATGTGGGAATGTTGTTGGCCTACACCGGGGCTGTGAAGGACGGCATTTTAGATATTGAGGAACTTGCCTGCCTGTTAATTCGTCTATTGTGGGAACGATACCCGCAAGCTTTGAATGACCGCTATGGTATACCGCTGGATGCGGATGTTCCCGGCTATGAGCTGCTGGAAATCGCAGGCAGGAAGCGAGGATTCCTGGTCTCCGGTGGTGAGATCAATACAGAGCGGATGGCAAAAGTTTTGGTAGATGAGTATCGAAGCGGCAAACTGGGCCGCTTTACCCTGGAAGAACCGGAGGTTTCCAATGAGTGAGATCAATCTTTGGGAAATTGAAAAGAGTTTGTATGATAGGGGAATTATGACCATCTGCGGTGTGGACGAGGCAGGCAGGGGCCCTTTGGCAGGACCGGTCTGCGCTGCAGCTGTAATCTTGCCACCGTATTTGGAAATTCCAGGTTTGAATGACAGTAAAAAGCTGACAGATAAGCGCAGAAGAGAGCTGTTTCCTATTATTAAAGAGCAGGCTGTAGCCTATGGAATCGGCCTTGCCAGTCATCAGGAAATCGACCAGATCAATATCCTGCAGGCAACTTTTTTGGCAATGCGCCGCGCCATCGATCAGCTGGGAGGAAAGGCGGAATTTGCCCTGGTCGATGGCAATCGGGAGACGGATTTTGGATTGCCCGTTCAAACTGTGATCAAAGGTGACAGCCGCAGCGCAAGCATCGCTGCTGCGTCTATATTAGCGAAGGTGACTCGTGACGATATTATGGAAGCAATGGCGATGGAATATCCCCAGTATGGCTTTGAAATCCACAAAGGATATGGCACAAAAGCCCACTATGAGGCTCTGCGTACATACGGTTCAAGCCCGATCCACAGGATGACCTTTTTGAAAAAGTTTTATGGTGAAAAGTAAGATTTCCGGTTCCTGGGGAGAGGCACTGGCTGCTGCATATCTGCGAAAGAAGAAATTTCAGATCGTTGCTGTAGGCTATCAATGCCGGTTTGGCGAGATTGATATTATTGCGCAAAACCGCAAAAATCTGATTTTTGTTGAGGTAAAGCTGCGGAAAAGCGCGAGTTTTGCCAATGCGCGGGATTATGTGGATAGAAATAAACAGGATAAGATCCGTATTACGGCATCTTTGTATCTTTCTCAGAATCCTACCAAGCTGCAACCCCGTTTTGATGTAATTGAGATCTATGCGCCCCAAGGCGTAGAGACAAAAACTCCCCAAATCCTGCATATGGAGGATGCGTTTGAATGAATTATCCTGTATTTGACCTGCATTGTGATACAGCACTGGCGTTGATGGGCAAAGACCTTATGACACCCGGTCAGCTGGCTAGGAATGACCTGCACATCGACCTGGAAAGAGCAAAGACTCTCCCGGGCTATGCGCAATGTTTTGCCTGCTTTACAACGCCGTATATGCGGGATTGGCAGCAGGTTTCTCCGGAGACTGTGTTTCAAGCCGAAATGGATGTGATTATGGCGCAACTGGAAATCAATAAAGCTGTGATCCGTCAGGCAGTTACCGCATCAGATGTTCGTAGACATCAAGAAAAAGGCTTGATGTCTGCAATTTTGACCATTGAGGGTCCAGCGGGATTCGGTTTTGAACCGGAGTTGCTTACCATTCTCCACGCAGCTGGATTCCGGATTTCCACATTGGGATGGAATGAAAAGAATGTTCTCATTGGCTCTCACAAAACTGGTGGTGGCTTAACGGATCTGGGTAAAGAATATGTTAAGGAATGCCAGCGCCTGGGCATTATTGTGGATGTGAGCCATTGCAGTGATGAGGGGTTCTGGGATATTGTGAACATCACGGAAAGACCAATCATCGCCAGCCATTCCAACAGCCGTGCCGTGTGCGATGTAAGCCGGAATTTGACGGATGATATGTTCAGGGCAATTTGCCAGACAGGAGGCGTTGCCGGCTTTAACCTATGTGCGCCTTTTGTGGGTGAAGACTGTAGCCTTGATACCGCTTGCGATCATTTTCTACACTTCCTGGAGCTGGATCCGGATGGAGACCACATTGCCCTCGGCGGCGATTTGGACGGCTGTGATGAGCTGCCCGACGGCTTTGAGGGCGTACAGAGTTATCCTGCCCTTGCCGGGCGGTTGCTGTATCGGGGCGTAGATGAAAATACATTGCGCAAAATCTTTTGGGAAAATTCGCTTGGAGTGATGGATAAATGCTGTATTTGACAACGCGAGATAAATTTGATGCTTATACAAAAGCACACCCCCTGAAAGGAGATCGGGCAGGTAACGGCGGTTTGTACATACCCTTTAGAATGCCCCGTTATTCTGATCAGGACCTGCTCCTGCTGAAGGATAAGAGTGTCAGCCAAATCATTGCTGATGTACTGAATACGTTTTTTAAAACGGACATCAGCAGCTGGGATGTGGAATTTGCTATTGGCAGATATCCGCTTCGTCTGCAAACGATGAATCATCGGATCATTGCAGCGGAGCTTTGGCATAATTCCGAAAATAGCTATGCCAAGCTGGAAAACTCCCTTGCGGCGATCTTGCAATCCGATGGGATTCCTGACTGGGTCCGTATTGCAGCCCGGATCGCAGTGGTGTTTGCCTGTTACGGCGAGATGCTCCACAGTGGCTGCGTTGCTCCGGGTCAGAGTTTTGATGCTGCCGCTGCAACTGGCGACTTTACAGCAGTGATGGCATTGTGGTACGGTCGACATATGGGATTGCCAATCGGCAATATCGTTTGCGGATGTAATGAGAATTCTGCGGTTTGGGATCTCTTGCATATCGGCGAATTCAAAACAGATGAGACTGTTACCGCAACCACAACACCGGAAGCGGATCTTGCTGTTCCTGAAGACCTGGAGCGGCTGATCTGCGGCACTTTGGGAGTGGATGAAACATTGCGATACTGCCAAATTGTTGGCAGGGGAGGGCTTTATGCGCCTGCAGATGGACAGCTCGAAACGCTGCGGGCAGGTATGTATGCGGCTGTTGTCAGCGTGTCCCGTTTGGAGGGATTGATCCCCAGTGTGCAGCGCACAAACGGTTATGTTCTGAATCCTTATACCGCACTGGCCTACGGCGCCCTGCAGGACTACCGCGCCCGGACCGGACAGTCGGCACCTGCGTTGCTGCTGGCTGACAAGCATCCTGTTTGTGATTGCCGGACGGTTGCTTCTGCAATGGGCATTACAGAAACAGAGCTGATGAAAATGATGAACGAAGCTTAAGGAGTGAAAGTATGGCGCTTTACGCCATTGGCGATCTGCACCTATGCCTGAGCACACCAAAACCTATGGATATCTTTGGTGGCAACTGGGTTGGATATATAGAGAAACTCCGGGAAGGACTTTCTGTGATCCGTCCGGAGGATACAACAGTGCTTCTTGGTGATTTAAGCTGGTCTTTGGGACTGGATGATGCAAGAGAGGATTTTGCTTTCATCGATTTGATTCCCGGAAGAAAGATCA
The DNA here is from genome assembly GCA_964454215.1 of uncultured Oscillospiraceae bacterium. Taxonomy (GTDB): domain Bacteria; phylum Bacillota; class Clostridia; order Oscillospirales; family Oscillospiraceae; genus Faecousia. The sequence goes on from CAYVSU010000046.1 coordinate 10,630, forward strand.
TACTCAAGGGCAATCACGATTATTGGTGGAGCACGGCAGCTAAATTCTATAAATTCTGCGAGGAAAACGGATTTTCCAATCAGCATATTCTCCACAATAACCATTATGAATATAACGGCTACGCTATTTGCGGCACTCGGGGGTGGTTTTTCGAGGAAGAACGCAGTGGCGAGCATGATGAAAAGGTGTTTAAACGGGAACTTTTACGCCTTGAGACAACGCTGAAATCAGCAGGTGACTTGCCGAAGATCGTTTTTCTGCATTATCCGCCTAAATATAAAGGCTATGAGTGTCCCGATATTTTAGCATTGCTGAAACAGTATGATGTTCGCAGCTGCTATTATGGACATCTTCACGGTGCCAGTCACGGCCTTGCAGTAGAGGGATTGTGGGATGGCGTCGACTATAAGCTGGTTGCTGCAGACAAACTGAATTTCAAACCATATTTGGTACTTCCGTAAAAAGAGCTGTGCGATTGCACAGCTCTTTTCCACAAATTGGACGGAAAAGAGAAAATTAACAAAATTTTTCAAGAAAAGTGTGGACATTTCCTTAGTTCTTTGATAAAATAATGCGGTTAAAAATATAAATTAATGTGGGTTGCTATGCGGCCCGAAAATATGGAGGATGTAAACCATGAATGTTAAGAGCATTGAGAAAAACGGCAATCAGGCTAAGATCGTTGTTGAGATCGACAAGGAACTGATGGAAAAGGGCGTTAACGCTGCCTACCTGAAGGCCCGTAAGAACATTATGCTGCCCGGTTTCCGTAAGGGCAAGGCTCCCCGGAAGATGATTGAGGCTATGTACGGCGCTCACGTTTTCTATGAAGACGGTCTGGAAGAGATCTTCCCTGAAGTCTACAAGTATGCAGTTATGGACCAGGACGTTAAGGCTATTGGCCGTCCCAGCCTGGAAAATATGGATATCAGCGAGGACAATATCGTCACTTTAACTCTGACCACCGAGCTGTACCCCGAGGTCACGCTGGGCGATTATAAGGGTCTGGAAATTGAAAAGGCAGAAGCTTCCGTTACCGATGAGCAGGTGCAGGCAGAACTGGACCGGATGGCACAAAATGTTGCTTCCACCGAAACGGTTGAGCGCGCCGCTCAGATGGGCGACACCGCCAACATCGACTTCGAGGGCTTCGATAATGGTGTTCCTTTTGATGGTGGCAAGGGCGAGAATCACGATCTGAAGCTGGGCAGCAATTCCTTTGTTCCCGGCTTTGAGGAGCAGGTTGTCGGTATGTCCGCCGGCGAGGAGAAGGACATAGACATCACTTTCCCCGAGGATTATCACAAGGAACTGGCTGGCAAGGCCGTTGTTTTCCATGTTAAGTGCAACAAGGTTACCACGACTATTGTTCCCGAGCAGGATGACGAGTTTGCAAAGGACGTTTCTGAGTTTGATACTTTGGACGAACTGAAAGCGGATATCCGCGCCAAGGCACTGGAAAATGCGCAGAAGCAAATCGACTCTGCGTTTGAGCAAGCCGCTGTTGAAAAGGCTGCTGAAAACTGCACTGTGGATATGCCCAAGGCACTGGTGGAAGCAGAACTGGATAATCAGATGGAGCGCTTTGCTTATCAGCTGCAGATGAGTGGCTACTCTGTAGAGCAGTATGCCAAGATGATGGGCGGCGACCTTAACACGATGCGCAATGCATTCCGTCCCGCTGCAGAGAAGCAGGCCAAGTCCAACGTCACTCTGGAAAAGATCATTGAAGTCGAGGGTATTACCGTATCTGATGAAGAGATCGAAGCGGAGTTTGCTTCCCTGGCCGAACAGTACAAGCTGGAACTGGATAAGGTTAAGGAAATGGTCCCCGCCGAGGAGATCACCACCAGCCTGAAGACCCGCAAGGCAGTTAAGGTCATCGTTGACAGCGCCGTTGCTGTTGCTCCCAAGACTGCTGAGGAATAATTTTCCTCCGTGATGGTTAGAATGTTTCGAACCCCCTGAAAGGAGACATTACCATGCCTTTGATTCCCTATGTTGTTGAGCAGACCAGCCGCGGAGAACGCAGCTATGATATCTTTTCCCGTCTGCTAAACGATCGTATCATTTTCCTGTCCGAAGAAGTCAATGATGCCACTGCATCCCTGGTTGTTGCCCAGCTTCTGTACCTGGAGGCCCAGGATCCGGATAAGGACATTCAGTTCTATATTAACAGCCCTGGTGGGTCTGTGACTGCCGG
>CAYVSU010000047.1:0-12641 GCA_964454215.1 uncultured Oscillospiraceae bacterium
ATATTTCCTACATAGGGGCTTTTTTGTGCTGTCCGCACAAACTGGGGCAGTTCATAAAGCGCCGGGGTACTTGTTTTATTCTCCGTAACCCATAGGGTTCTTTTTTTGCCAACGCCAGGTATCCCGGCACATATCTTCCAGGTTTTTCTCTGCCTGCCAGCCCAGCACCTCCGCGGATTTTGTGGGGTCTGCGTAGCACACTGCCACATCACCGGGTCGCCGATCCACAACTTCGTAAGGAACCGGCACACCGTTGACCTTTTCAAAGGTCTTGACCATATCCAAAACGCTGTAGCCAATGCCGGTACCAAGATTGAATACCTCACAACCCTTATTTTTCAGCACATAGGCAACCGCCGCCACATGGCCCTTGGCCAGATCCACCACGTGGATATAATCCCGGACACCGGTTCCGTCAGGTGTGTCATAGTCGTTGCCGAAAACCCTCAGCTTTTCCCGCCGACCAACCGCCACCTGCGCGATAAAGGGCATCAGATTATTGGGAATACCCCGGGGATCTTCGCCGATATCACCGCTTTGGTGAGCGCCGATGGGGTTGAAGTACCGCAAAAGAGCGATGCTCCACTGGCTGTCCGCCGCTGCGAGACCGGACAGGATCTGCTCGGACATAAATTTCGTCCAGCCGTACGGATTGGTGCAGCCGCCTGTGGCGGAGTCTTCCGTCAGCGGCATCTGGTTGCCAGGGGTGTAGACCGTAGCAGAGGAGGAGAAAATGATCCGCTTTACCCCGTATTTTGCCATCACCTTTGTTAAGGTCAGGGTGGAATTCAAGTTGTTGTCATAGTACTCCCGGGGCTTGGCCACGGACTCGCCCACAGCCTTCAGGCCGGCAAAATGAATCACGCAATCAATGGCATTTTCCTGAAAGATCCGCTCCAGCAGCGCTTCTTCCCGGACATCCCCCTCATAAAAGGTCAGTTCCTTACCTGCCAGCTCCTGGATGCGATCCAGAGATTTCACATTGGCATTGCACAGATTATCCACAACGATCACATTGCAGTTCAGCTCCAACAGCTCCAAACAGGTGTGGGAACCGATATAACCGGCGCCACCGGTAACTAAAATATTCATACAAACTCCCCCATAACCGCTATTTGAGCTTTTATTATAATCTTCTTTCCTAAAAAATGCAAGTGGGCCTGTTTGTTTCGTCGGATTTTTCTTGCTATTTTTCCATTTTATCAGTATAATATAGGGTGATAAGTTGTTTGTCGCTGCCGGCTTCCCCAGCCGTGTCATTGGAAGAGCCTTTACGCCTGTGAGGATACAGTCGTTTTTTCCCGATTCATCCATTTGAACAACGCGATGAACTAAAATTTGAACCATACTTTGGAGGATCCTCCGTGGAAAATAAGAAGAAAATTTTGCTGCTGACTACCGGCGGCACCATTGCCTCCATTCCGGGAGCAGACGGTTTGGCTCCCGGTCGCTCCGGTGTAATGGACCGGGAATTGAATCAGCTGCGCACTTACTACAACATCACGGTAAAAGATGTAATGTGCCTGGACTCATCCAATATTCAGCCGGAGCAATGGCAGTCCATCGCGGAAAACATTTACAATGAACGCGCCGGTTTTGACGGCATCGTCATATCCCACGGTACGGACACTATGGCTTACACCGCCTCCGCAGTGACCTTTATGCTGCCGGGCATCGACCTGCCGGTGGTGTTTACCGGCTCTCAGCTGCCGCTGGCAGATATGCTCTCCGACGGGCCGGATAATCTGCGGACCGCTTTTGCAATGGCCGCGTCGGGTAAACCCGGTATCTTTCTGGCCTTTGACCGGAAGGTGATGCTGGGCTGCCGGGCTGTAAAAGTCCGGGCTTCCGGTTTTTCCGCTTTTGAAAGCGTCAATGCAAGGTACGCAGGCATCGTCAGCAACCGGGGTTTGGTGCTGGATGAGCGGGTGTTGCCGGAGAAAAAAGAAGAATGCGAACTAAAAACCGGCATCAGTCAGGATGTGTTCCTGCTGAAGCTGACACCGGGCTTGCATCCGGGCATTTTCGACAAACTGATCGAGCTTGGCTGCAAGGGCATTGTGATCGAAGCCTTTGGTTTGGGTGGTGTGAATGTGCTGAGTGCCGGTTTGGACGGCATCCGCAGGGCGATTGCCGCCGGGATCTCTATCGTTGTCACCACACAATGCCTGTACGACAGCTCCGATTTGGGTGTTTATCAGGTGGGTACCAAGCTTTTACAACTGGGCGTGATCCAGGGACGGGATATGACCTCAGAAGCCGCTATGACCAAACTGATGTGGGCCTTGGGACAAGGAATGGATAAAGAGTCCATCCATAACCTGTTTTCCCGGAATCTTGCCGGCGAAATTACTGTTTCCCAATAAGTTGGAATTTAAAGTTTCAACCCGATTCAATAAAGGAGGTAAACTATATGGACACTATTTATGTCACCGGTCACCGTAACCCGGATACGGACTCCATCGTTGCCGCAATGGCTTATACCGCCCTGCGTAACGCCCTGGGTCAACGGGAATACCAGGCCGCCTGCCTCGGTCACGTTTCCGACGAGACACAGAGAGTGCTGGATCGGTTCGGTTTCAGTGCCCCGACCCATATTCACAGTATGCACACCCAGGTCCACGATCTGGATTTTGACAGACCTCCTGTTTATTCCACCGCGGTCACGATGGACCGGGCGTGGGAAGCATTGGAACAGCAAAAACATATTCAGGCTATCCCCGTTTCCAATGATGACGGCACCCTTTTCGGTATGCTCTCCCGGGAAGATGTGGCTAACTACAATATGAGTCTGGTCAACAGCGGCAGGCTGAATGCGGTTCCTCTTTTTAATGTTTTGTCGGTTTTGGAGGGAAAAGTTCTGAATGAAGCCGGCGAGGATACGGACACGGTTTCCGGCGAGGTTTCCATCGCTCTGCCCCAAAGCCAGGAAAATCTGCTGTTCAACAGTCAGGACTCCATTGTGATCTGCGGCGACCAGCCGGATATGATCCGCCGGGCCCTGGAAATGAATGTAAACTGCCTGGTGCTGTGTCAGGCGGAGCTGGCGCCGCAGCTGCGGTCGCTGAAAACCGCCACCTGCATCATCTCTACCCCTTACGATGCCTACCGGGCTGCAAGACTGATCTTCCTGTCCACACCCATTGGCCGTGTGTGCAACAACCGGGATCTGGTCTGCTTCCACTTGGAGGAACGGGTAGACGACGTACGGGATGTAATGCTGAAACACCGCTACTCCTGCTATCCTGTGCTGGATGAAAATGAAAAAGTAGTGGGCATCCTCAGCCGGTATCATCTGCTCCGCCCCAGAAGAAAACGGGTCGTCCTGGTGGACCACAACGAAGCTTCCCAGTCCGTTCCCGGATTGGAAGAAGCGGAAATTCTGGAGATCATTGATCACCACCGGCTGGCAGATATCCAGACAAAAAATCCCATTTATGTCCGTAATGAGCCTGTGGGCTCTACCAATACCATCATTGCCAGTATGTTCCAGGACCGGGGTTTGATGCCCTCGCCCAATATGGCTGGTATGATGGCAGCGGCCATTCTTTCCGACACCGTTATGTTCAAATCTCCTACCTGCACCGAGCGGGATATCCGCACCGCTGAGCGGATGGCACGACTGGCGAACATTTCCCTGGACGAACTGGGTCGTTATATCTTCTCCGCTACTTTGGAAGGTCGGTCTGCAGAGGATATGCTGTTTGCTGACTACAAGGAGTTCCAGATCGCAGGTCACAATCTGGCAGTTACGCAGATCACCTGCGTGGACAGCCCGAAGATGTTGGAGCGCAAGGATGAGTTTATGGCACTGATGCGCAAGCGGATGGAGGAAAAAGACTTCTCAATGATGATTTTAATGCTCACCGATGTGCTGCTGGAAGGCACACAGCTGATTTATGTGGGCGACGACGAGACTATTCAGCAGGCATTCAATGTGGTACCGAAGGAAAACACTGTGTTCCTGCCGGATATTATGAGCCGGAAAAAGCAGGTCATTCCGATGCTATCTGCTCTGTGGGGTTAAGATGCCCAGCACCGCCGACGGCGAAAACAGCGAGGTCGGCTTAGCGCAGCGGCCAAAACAATTGAGGATAAGCGTAAGTCCGATGATTTTTTCCCACACCGCAATCAGGCAGTGAAAACAACGGAATTTTTACAGGAGGTGGAAATATGGCGTTTGAAGCGCTTTTGGGTAACACCAGGCTGAAAGAAAACCTAGAAAACAGCATTCAAAATAACCGTATTTCCCACTTTTACCTGATCTGCGGGCCGGAAGGCTCCGGAAAGCACACCCTTGCCCGGCTCATTGCCGCCGCGGCGGTATGCGAATCCAAAAAGCGCCCCTGCTGCACCTGCAATCCCTGCAGAAAGATCCTCAACGGAATCCACCCGGACTTTATCACTGTGGACGATCCGGAAAAAAAGACGGTTTCCGTGGATCTGATCCGCAGCGCCAGAGCAGATATCTATATCCGTCCCAACGAGGCAGATCGGAAGATATACCTGCTGCCCCGGGCCCAGGATATGCGTATAGAGGCCCAAAACGCCCTTTTGAAGGTACTGGAAGAGCCGCCGGCTTACGGACTTTTCCTTCTATTAACGGACAATCCGGAAAAACTGCTGCCCACCATTCGTTCCCGGTGTGTGGAGCTGAAATTGACGGCGTTGCCGGAACATATCATACGCGGCGCGCTGCAGAAGGAATTTCCCGATGTCGGTAACGATGCCATTTTTTCGGCCATCAGCCGCAGTGGCGGGTTTTTAGGGCAGGCAAAAGCCATCCTGGCCGGTGAAACAGACTGGGCACCCCAAACACAGGCCTTTGCTGACGCCTTCGCGGAAAAAAACACCTTAGCGCTGACGCAGCTGCTGGTACCTATGGAAAAGCTGAAACGGGATGCGTTACTGGAAATTTTAAGTCAATGGCACAGTATTTTGGTTCAGGCGCTTTCCTGCCGGGCAGGAATGGGTGAAGCCAATCCCCTTGCGGGACAGATCGGCTTAAAGCGCAGCCCGAAGGACATTATGGCGGCGGCAAATACCGTTCGCGCCTGTATCGACCATATTCAGGGAAATATTTCCCCCGCCGCTATCTGCGGCTACTTAACCTGGGAATTAAGATAAACACAAGGAGTACACAATGGAAAATAACAATCAAACACCCGCGGTTGAGGTAGTGGACATTCAGTTCCGTCCCGGCCAAAAAGTGTATTATTTCGCGCCTGGTGGCTTGCAGCTGAAGGCCGGTGATCACGTGATCATCGATACCGCCCGGGGTGCTGAATTTGGCTACTGCACCGGCAGCAATCACCTGATCCCGGAGAAGGATGTGGTTTCGCCGCTGCGCAATGTGCTGCGGATCGCCAACGCCCACGATGAAAAAATTGTGGCAGAAAACCGGGAAAAAGAACAAAAAGCCTTTCATATCTGCCTGGAAAAAATCGGAGAGCAAGGGCTGGATATGCAGCTGGTTTCCGCTGAAGTGGCGTTTGACGGCAGTAAAATCCTGTTTTTCTTTACCGCTGACGAGCGCGTAGACTTCCGGGAGCTGGTAAAGAGCCTGGCATCCGTATTCCATACCCGCATCGAGCTGCGGCAGATCGGCGTGCGGGATAAAGCAAAGATGGTTGGCGGTCTTGGTATCTGTGGCAGACCTTTCTGCTGTGCAAGCTTCCTGGATGACTTCCAGCCGGTCTCCATCAAAATGGCAAAAACCCAAAACCTTTCCCTGAATCCCACCAAGATCTCCGGCACCTGCGGGCGCCTGATGTGCTGCCTGAAATACGAGCAGGATGCCTACGAAGATCTGATAAAAAATGCACCAAAGCAGGACTCCTTAGTGGATACTGTAGACGGACGGGGAACTATTACAGAGGTGGATCTTCTCCGCAGCCGGGTAAAGGTGCGGCTGGAGGATCAGCCGGAAGTGATCAATTTCTATGCCAACGCAGATATTGCGGTGCTGCGCAGCGGTAAGGCAAAGAAAACTGACCCACCGATCCCGGATGATTTTGCCCCCATTTCCGGTAATAAATCAAAGCAGAAGGAGCAGCAGCGGAGTGAACCGGTATTCTTGGATTCCATCAAGCTGCGCTATTCCAGTGAGACCATTGCAGATGAGCTGACACCCGAAGAACCTGCCGCCGCAGGGGAGGAGACTAGCCACTCCCGCAACCGCAGTCGGAAGAACAAGAAGCAAAACCGTCAAAACCCGCCAGCACCGCAACCGAAAGCGGCCGAGCCTAAGGAAAAACCTGCGGAAAAAGCGGCTGAAGGTGAGCAAAAAGTAAAGAAGCCCAATCACCGTCGCCGCTACCACCACCGTGGCAAAAGCGGACAGAATAAGCAAAGTGAATGATATTTCAGCGCTGACGAATGGTCGTCAGCGCTGTTATTTTGTCAATTTTAGTTTATTGCGCTGTTGTAAAGCGGCACAGCACCCGCAGACCCACTTTTTAAGGAGGGTTCAGAACTGGGTTCTTGCTCCAACAATGTGCGAAACTAAAAAATGCATAATTCCCTCTTATGCCGAATAGATTGTCCACAGGAGGGGGTTTTATGCGGAAACGGGATATTTGGATTTTGATCGGTGCTTTGTGCGCTGCTTTGGGTTTTGTTATCCATCTGCTGGCAAGCAATGTCATCGCTACCGGTGCCTGGGGACTCAGTTTTCAAACCGAGGGTGCGGCACCCATCGGCACAGCCACCGCTGATGAACTAAAAAAATACGACGCTGCCTACATTGGCAGTACAGAAGAAAAGGTGATCTACCTGACCTTTGACGCGGGCTACGAAAACGGCTGCACTGCCAAGATTTTAGACACACTGCAAAAGCATAATGTCACCGCTGCCTTCTTTTTGGTAGGTAACTACATTGAAAAAAACGCCGACCTGGTGCGGCGAATGGTTTCTGAGGGACACATTGTCGGAAATCACACTATGCACCACTACGATATGAGTAAAATTTCCGAACAGGCGGCATTTCAAAAGGAATTGACGGACCTGGAAGATCTTTACCGCGAAGTGGTGGGATCGGAAATGCCTAAGTATTATCGTCCGCCACAGGGAACTTACAGTGTCAGTAATTTGGAGCAGGCAAAGGAGCTTGGCTACAAAACTGTTTTTTGGAGCCTTGCTTACGTGGACTGGAATAACGATTCCCAACCAACAAAGGAGCTGGCATTTTCCAAATTGATTCCCCGGATCCATAACGGTGCTGTGGTGCTTCTGCACTCCACATCTCAGACAAATGCGCAGATCCTGGACGAATTACTGACCCGCTGGGAGGAAATGGGCTACCGCTTCGGTACCCTGGATGAAATATTTTCCGAATAAACGGAAAGGCGGCTCTTTTAAGCCGCCTTTTGATCATTTGATTCGCTTTTGCAGCGTTGCAGTGGTATAAGAGGTTTGATACACCTTCGGCATACCGTACTCCACCGTGAGAATATAGGAGTTGGGCATATCCTCCGGAGATTTTGCATCCCAGGGGACTACCTGACCCTCTTTTTCTGCCCGCTCAAGAAAATTTCTTCCCCGAGCGGTTACCGTGGTGGTATCCATATCAAAAATACCCACGATATTTCTGTCCCGAACAGACATATCGTTACCGATGGGAATGTACATTTTATTCCCCCTTGATGCGTTTCCACTGGGCCACAGCCATTTCGTCACAACGGTTATTTTTAGGATTTTCAGCGTGACCCTTGACCCAATGATAGTGCAGTTCGTGCTTTTGGGTCAGATCCAGCAGAATTTCCCACAGATCCGGGTTCAGCGCCGGTTTTTTATCGGACTTGATCCAGCCCTTTTTCCGCCAGCCCCAGGCCCAGCCTTTTTCCAACGCATCGATGACATACTTACTGTCAGAATACAGCTCCACGATACAAGGCTCTTTCAGCGCCTGAAGACCCTTTATCACGGCAGTCAGCTCCATCCGGTTATTGGTGGTGCTGACTTCGCCGCCGGAAAGTTCCTTTTCCACGCTATTGTATTCCAGGATCGCGCCCCAGCCCCCGGGTCCGGGGTTACCGGAACAGGCACCGTCGGTATATAGCGTTACCGTTTTCACGCCTGCTCCTCCAAATTCTCCACGCCCTCGACGCTGACGACCTGATTACCTTCCTCGATGCGCATCACAATAACACCCTGCACATCCCGCTTATAAAGGTTAATGGTGTTAGCGGGGATCCGAATGATAACGCCACCGTTTTCGATGAGCATTACATCATCATTTTCGCCTACCAGGCAGCAACCGGCGATCACGCCGGTCTTGGGCGTAATATTATAGTTCTTCAAACCCTTGCCGCCACGCTGTTGCGGAATCTTCTCGCCGTTAGGCCCGGTACGCAGGTACTCAGCAAGCTCCGTCCGCTTGCCGAAACCGTTGACAGTGACCGTCAGCAGGGTCTTACCCTCCTGGGCCTTCTGTGCGCCGATAACTGCGTCATCACCCACCAGCGTAATACCCTTAACACCCATTGCGTCACGGCCCATCGGACGGACATCGTTTTCATTGAAGCAGATGGCCATACCGTTACGGGTAGCGAGGATGATGTTATCATCGCCGTTTGTCCGGATCACATTGACCAGATGATCGCCTTCATCCAAAGTGATGGCCCGGATACCGCCCTTACGGTTGGTTTTCAGCGCAATGAAGGGGATCCGCTTGACGGTACCGGAAGCAGTGACCATCATCAGATACTCATTCTCATCAAACTCCCGGGTAATAACCATTGCGGTAACACTTTCGTTGGATTCCAAAGGCAGAACATTGATGATGGCTGTACCACGGGCAGTACGACCCGCCTCAGGGATCTGATAACCCTTGCGATGGTGAACACGACCCTTATCTGTAAAGAACAGCATATGATCGTGAGTCGACGCGATATTCAGGGACTTGACGTAGTCCTCATCCTTCAGATTCTGGGCGTTAACACCTCTGCCACCACGGCTCTGGGTCCGGTAGGTGTCTACCGGCATCCGCTTGATATAACCCTGGTTGCTGAGGGTAAATGCGCAGGTTTCCTCTTCAATAAGATCTTCAATATCGATCTCATCCTCGATATCCTGAATTTCAGTCTTCCGCTTGTCGCCAAACTTATCCCGGATCTCCAATAATTCTTCCCGAAGGACAGCCTTCAGCTTTTCACTGTCGCCCAGCAGCTCCAGGTAATAGCGGATTCGCTCCATCAGCTCGTTATACTCATTCTGGAGTTTTTCCCGATCCAGGCCCTGCAGTGCCTTCAGGCGCATATCCAGAATCGCCTGCGCCTGAATATCATCCAAACCGAACCGTTCCATTAAGCGCTGCTTGGCATCGTCATAAGCAGAGCGGATAATGCGGATGACTTCATCAATATTGTCCTGGGCAATCAGCAGACCCTCCAAAAGGTGGGCACGTTCACGGGCCTTGCGCAGATCGTACTCCGTGCGGCGGGTCAGCACTTCCATCTGGAAGGCAAGATACTCATCGATGATCTGTCTTAAAGAAAGGATCTTCGGCTGCTTTTGATCATCCACCAGAGCAAGCAGAATGATACCGAAGCTAGACTGCAGAGCAGTCTGCTTAAACAGGGTATTCAGCACCACCTGGGGGTTGGCATCCTTTTTCAGCTCAATAACGATACGCATACCGTTACGGTCAGTCTCATCCCGAAGGTCGGAAATACCTTCCAGCCGCTTATCCTTGACCTGTTCAGCAATATTTTTGATCATCTGCCGCTTATTCACCTGATAAGGCAGCTCAGAAACGATGATACGAACCCGATCCTTGCCGAATTCTTCAAATTCTGTCCGGGCACGGACCACCACCTTGCCTCTGCCGGTGGCGTAGGCGGCGCGGATACCACTGCGGCCCATAATGATACCGCCGGTGGGGAAATCCGGACCGGTGACATGCTCCATCAGATCTACCATCGTTACTTCCGGATCATCCAACACAGCAATGCAGGCGTTGATAACTTCCGTCAGATTATGAGGCGGGATGTTGGTAGCCATACCAACAGCGATACCGGAAGAACCGTTGACCAGCAGGTTAGGGAACCGGCTGGGAAGAACACGGGGCTCTTTTCGGGATTCATCGAAATTGGGATCCCAGTTGACAGTATCCTTATCGATATCCCGGAGCATTTCATTGGACATTTTAGAAAGCCGGGCTTCCGTATAACGGTATGCAGCCGGGGGATCGCCGTCCACAGAGCCGAAGTTACCGTGGCCGTCCACCAGCATATAGCGCATAGAGAAATTCTGAGCCAGGCGAACCATTGCATCGTAAACCGACGCGTCGCCATGGGGATGGTATTTACCCAGCACATCACCGACGCAGGTAGCGGACTTTTTAAAGGGCTTGTCTGAGGTCAGACCGCTTTCGTACATTGTGTACAGGATGCGGCGGTGAACAGGCTTCAAACCGTCCCGCACATCCGGCAAAGCGCGGCCAACAATAACGCTCATTGCATATTCAATATAGGACCGTTCCATTTCATCGATCAGATGACTTTCTGTAATTGTCTGATCAGGGAATAAAATATCCTCCGGTTTATAACTACGATTATGTGCCATAAAGCACCTCCTGAAAATAAGCACGTCATTGCGATCCAGTACGCACACTGGCGTGGCAATCCCGTGGATTACAGGATATCTTTCTAAATACCCTGCCAGCTTGGATTTTTGCTTTTTTTCCTGAAACTTACGGAATTACCACGGCCCTATCAGCTTGGCAACGCCATAGGTATCTATGCCTGGTCATTTATACTTTAGATATCAATATTCACCGCGTATTTTGCGTTGCGCTCGATCCATTCCTTCCGGGGTTCTACCGCTTCACCCATCAAAACGGTGAATATCTCATCTGCCCGGCGGGCATCGTCCAGTGTAATACGGCGCAGTGTCCGCTTTTCAGGATCCATAGTGGTCTCCCACAGCTCGTGGGGATCCATTTCACCAAGACCCTTGAACCGGGAAATATCCACCTTAGCATTGCTCTCTCCCCGCATTTCTGCAGAAACCAGATCCCGCTGCTCATCGGAATAAGCGACCCGCTCCTGCTTACCCTTTTTCAGCTTGTAAAGGGGCGGCACAGCAGAGTAAACATAGCCGCGCTCGATCAGCGGGCGCATATAACGGAAGAAGAAGGTCAGTAGCAGCGTACGAATATGCGCACCGTCTACGTCCGCATCAGACATAATGATGACCTTGTGATACCGCAGTTTTTCAATATCAAATTCCTCGCCGATGCCAGCACCCAGCGCCACGATCAGAGGATACAGCTTATCGTTGCCGTAAATTTTATCAGCTCTTGCCTTTTCCACATTCAGCATTTTACCCCACATAGCGAGGATCGCCTGGAATCGGCTGTCTCTGCCCTGAATGGCAGAGCCTGCAGCGGAGTCACCCTCGACGATGTAAATTTCGCAGAGGGAAGGATCACGCTCATTGCAATCCTGAAGCTTATCCGGCATCTGACCGGATTCCAAACCGGTTTTACGTCGAATAGACTCTCTTGCTTTCCGGGCAGCTTCTCTTGCCCGGTTTGCCATCATTGCCTTTTCCAGAATCAGCTTTGCGGTGGCAGGATGCTCCTCAAAATAGGTGGCAAGCTGGTCATTCACGATCTGATCCACCAGTGTACGAATGTAGGCGTTGCCCAGCTTTGCCTTGGTCTGACCTTCAAACTGAGCATCCGTGAGCTTCACAGAGATAATAGCAGTGATACCTTCCCGGCAATCCTCGCCGGAAACCTTGTCATCACCCTTAATGATACCGTTTTTCGTACCGTAATTATTCAGAACACGGGTCAGTGCCGTTTTGAAACCGGTTTCGTGCATACCACCTTCCGGCGTGTTGACTTCGTTGGCAAAGGACAGGATAAATTCATTATAGCCATCGTTATACTGAATGGCGATCTCCGCAGAGGCATCACCCTTCATACCGCTCATATAGATCACATTAGAGTGAAGCGCCGTCTTATTCCGGTTGCACCAGGTAGCAAACTCCCGAATACCTCCTTCGTAGCACATCGTCTCGCCGATCACTTCTTCTCCCCGCTGATCCGCGATGGAAATGGTCAGTCCAGCAGTCAAAAATGCCTTTTCCCGCATACGGGTATGGAGGATCTCATATTCATATTCTGTGGTGTCAAACATCTCAGGATCAGGCTGGAAGGTCACTTCCGTACCGGTTTTTTCGGTCTTGCCAATAATCTTCATTTCCTGAGTGATATTGCCGCGGGCAAATTTCATCTCATAAATATTACCGTTTTTATGAACCCGGACCGTCAACCATTGGGACAGGGCATTTACGACCGATGCACCAACACCGTGCAGGCCGCCGGAGACCTTATAACCGCCGCCACCAAACTTGCCGCCAGCATGCAGCACTGTAAAAACCACTTCCAGTGCAGGCTTGCCGGTCTGGGGCTGGATATCCACAGGGATACCGCGGCCGTCATCGGTAACAGTGATGGAATTACCGGGGTTTATGGTAACGGTGATATTCTTGCAGTAACCAGCCAATGCTTCATCGATGGAGTTATCCACGATCTCATACACCAAATGATGCAGACCGCTGGAGCTGGTGGAGCCGATATACATACCGGGGCGCTTGCGAACTGCCTCCAGGCCTTCCAAAACCTGGAT
>CAYVSU010000048.1:0-12173 GCA_964454215.1 uncultured Oscillospiraceae bacterium
TTAATTTCAAAAATTTCTTTTGCAATGTTTATTGCGCTTTCCTCACCGTACAAGCCAAGTATATATTGTCAATGTTTTTGACTTGTTTTTAAGATGTTTAAGTTTTATTAAAATAAAAAAATCCCACGATTTTTCAATCAATGGGATAACAAAAGAAAAGACAGCATAGCAAATTGCTATACTGTCGCTTTCTTTGCACTCGTCAACCGGCTTCTTTACTGGATTTTGTTAAACATCCTTATGAGAAGCGCGGTTTTGCGTACCGTTTTTTATTACGCTTTCAGAGGCAGGCGGTTGGCATCTTTGTTCATCTTGCCGCGGATCAGCGCGATGCCTTCGCAGATCGCCCAGATCCAGGAACAGATCGTCGCAATGCCTAAGGTCATCAGCCCGCAAAGTCCGCCCATTAAAAGTTGGCCAACACCTTCCTTGGTGTAGCCCAAATAGAAATTATGTACGCCGAACATTCCCAGCGTGAACGCCAAAATGATGGCCACTTTTCTGCTCTTGACAGGCACAGTGGAGATGCCGCAGTAGCGGCATACAGTGACACCGGGCGTGATGGGAGTTCCGCATTTTACACAATGATCCATAGTGATCCCTCCTTGGGTAGTAACCGTATTGTAGCACACGCAGACTTGTTTGTCCAGCAGACAGAAAATATTTCACATTTTCGGAAAAAAGTGTCGGGTTTTGGCAGCGTGTATTGGGGAAAGCTAGAAAAAAGAGGGATGCGCAATGAAAAAAACGGGAATTCTGGCAGTCAGTTTGGTGGTTTTACTGCTGTGGGGCTGCAATCGCACCCAGCATCTACCGGAGCCAACCACAGCTACCCTGCCGCCGTTGGCAACTGAGGAAGCTGAGCCTTGGGTGCAGCCGTATCTGATGACCCGCAGCGGCAGAATTTTGGAAACGCTTTGGCGTTTCTACGATGGGGAGAAATTTTCCTGCTATGGCGGCAGCGGGGACACCTTTATTGCTCACGGACCCGGGGAACTGTCTTTTGAAAATGCCGATGTACTGATCGAACTGTTCTTTCTGCCGGCGGAGCGGTTGGAGGAACTGGAGGAAGGGGCATCCCTGATGCATATGCTGCAGCAGAGTCAGTTTACCTGCGGGGTATTCCGGGTGTCGGAGGGGATTAGCGGCAAAGCCTTTGCGCAAGCGTGGCGGGAGAACATCCACCGGCAAGCTTGGGTTGGCGGCAAACCGGAGCGTCTGCTGATTATGGAATTGGACAGCCAACATCTTTTGCTGGTCTTGGGAAAGCGGGAAAAGGTACAGGCCATGGAAAATGCGGCTAAAAAAGTGTTTTCCGGCAGCAAAGCCCTTTTCCGGGAAGGAATTGCAGGTTAGACCAAGATGGTTTTTGTTTATTGCGCCAGATTTTGGATCCATTTGCCTTTTTTGATCATATATGCGCCAATGCCGCATTTGATCAGATCCGTTCCCTGGGTGATGATGTAAAGCGGAAGGATAGAGATACCGGTAAACCGGCTGAGAATATACACCAGCGGTACGCAAAAGCTCCAAACAAAGCAGCTGTCAAACAGGAAGGTAACAACAGTTTGACCGCCGGAGCGGAGGGTGAAATAGGCGGCATTGGTGTAAGAATTGAAAGGCATCATCAGTGCCGAAACGCAAATCAGCTGAGTCGCCAGCAGCCGCACCGCATCGGTGGTCTTATACAGCGTGGGAAACACGCCGCTGACGGAGGCCATCAAAGCGCCAAACAGAATGCCGGAGGCCACAGAAACCGTAATCAGCTTTCGGTTACTGTCGCGAATCTCCCCTTCCTGAGTGCCCGCGCCCAGCATCTGTCCCATAAGGATTCCAACGGTATTTCCCAAAGACAGGAATGTCACGCTGGCAAGATTATAGATGGTGGAGGAAATGTTCATTGCGGGAACAACATCCAAGCCACAGGTGGAATAGCACTGGTTGGTAATAGCCATGCCGCTGGACCACAAAAATTCATTGACCAGCAGAGGAAGGCCTTTGCGGACAATGCTTCCCAAAAGCTTTCCGGGAATGTAGAAGGAGCGGTACGCGCCTTGAATGAAGCGGGTCTTTTTCGCGGTAAAGTGGGTATAGCCGGCCACGACAGCAAGCTCCACATACCGGGAGATCACCGTTGCCAGCGCTGCGCCCCGAACGCCCATTTGCGGTGCACCGAAGTTGCCGAATATCAACACATAATTCAGCACCAGGTTTACGAGTACCGCGGAGATACCGCCTACCATCGGCACCAACGTCTGCCCGGTTTCCCGAAGGGTGCTGGAATAGGCATTGCTGATGGCAAAGGGGACCAGTCCCCAAAGCATCATATGCAGGTAGTCCAGTCCGTAAGCAAGGGTTCGCTCCGCAACGGCAGGATCGCCCTTGCCCTGCAGGTAGGAACTGATCAGCGGTGTACCCGCAAACAGGAAAAGCCCGATACCCACAACGGATAAAAGGGCGCAAGCCATCAGCTTGAACCGGAAAGTATGGCGGATGCCATCGTGATTTTGAGAGCCGTGGAACTGAGCGGTGAAAATGCCTGCGCCGGCGTTGGCACCGAAAATACACAGGCTGAACACGAACACCAACTGGTTGACGATGGAAACGCCGCTCATCGGCTCGTTTCCCATCTGCCCCACCATAATGTTATCCAGCAGGGAAACAAAATTGGTTATGGCATTTTGGATAATAATGGGAACGGCAATGGTGAAGAACCGGGCGTAAAACGCCCGGTTTCCGATATATTTCTTTAGCATAAAGAACCTCGTTGCAAGTATTACAGTTCTTTGCCGGACATAAAGACCCGTCTGCCGGTGTAGTCCTTGCGGCAGATGATGAAGTCGGCAATCTTGCCGGGAGCGATGGAACCCACCTTGTCCTGCACGCCCAGCGCGCAAGCGGGGTTGATAGTGGATGCCCGGACCGCATCTTCCTCGGGAACGCCGAACAGAATGGCGTTTTTCATACAGTCATACAGGTTGGTGGCGGCACCGGCCAAAGTACCGTCTGCCAGCTTTGCCACACCGCCTTGTAAAAATACCGGTTGTCCGCCCAACTCATATTCGCCGTCGGGCATACCGCAGCAGCGCAGCGCGTCGGATACCAGAATCATCCGCTCACCGCCGAACATAGCAAAAGCCAAACGGACAGAGGCGGGATGAATGTGCATACCGTCGCAGATCAGCTCTGCCCGGACGTGGCGGTTTTCGACAGCGGCGGGGATCACACCGGGGTTGCGGTGATGGATGGGAGGCATAGCGTTATACAGATGGGTCAGGTGGGTCGCACCCTTTTCAAATGCCATTTTGCCGTCTTCATAGCTGGCATCGGTGTGCGCTACGGAAACGGTGCACAGCTTGCTGGCTTTCTCAATAAATTCCGCTGCGCCGGGCAATTCAGGTGCCACATCTGCAATGCGGATCAGACTACCGCAGCTGTCATACAGCTTTTTAAAGCCATCAAAATCAGGATTTTTCAGATATTCGCCATTTTGGGCACCTTTTTTCTTCTCGGAGAAGTAGGGGCCTTCCATTTGGATGCCCATCAACCGGGAATGGTTCTCGGGGGCTTCCTCGTGAAGCTGCTTGGCGGTGGCAAAAGCCTTTTCCAGCACATCGTAAGGCAGTGTCAAAGAAGCGGGGGCAAAAGAGGTGATGCCGTTGGCAGCCAGATAGGCGGCCATTTTCTTAAGGCCATCGTAATTGCCGTCGGAAAAGTCAGCACCGGAGTTGCCGTGGTTGTGCACATCAATGAGACCCGGGATGACGGTAGCACCCTGCAGATCAATGGCATCTTCGGGGACTTTGCTGGGCAAAATGGCACCGAAGCGGCCGTCCTTTACCTCGAACGCGCCATCGTGAAAGCGGTTATCAGAGCAGAAAATACGGGCATTTTTGTAAAACATAGGGGTTTCCTCCTAATTATGGGTAAGAGGCAGCGAGAACGCTGCCTCTTTATGTTTATTTGCGGATATCGGGCAGGCTGGCGGCAGCCACAGACTGACCCACCCGGCGGGTCTTTTCATCGGGGAGCATTACCTGGATATGCTCATACAGCGCCGGGAACTCGTCCTTCAGGACGGCCTGGCAGGTAGCGAGGATCATCTCGCCGCCTTTTCCGGACATAACCCGCCCCAAAACCATCAGATAGTGAATATCATAATACTGACTGTACTGCTGAACCGCGTAGGCAAGGTATACGCCAATGTCGTGGAACACCTTCTGTGCCCGCGGGTCATCGCGCTCCATCAGCTCCTGAACGGCTTTCAGCTTTTCCGCGGGGGACAGGGATTCATCCAGTTCAATACCGGCCCGGGGAGCCAGTTTGATGACAGCATCCTGGGAGAAATACTTGCAGCCTACGCCGATATCGGTGGACCATTCGTCGGCCATCGCGTCCTCACTGAGATCCACGGGAGCAAATGCCAGTTCGCTGATCCAGCCCAGAACATTGCGATCCTTATCCACATAGCCTACGGCCTCACTGGTGCCCATAGCAAGACCCATAATGGAGCCAACATTCAGACCCATTGCGCCGGCCAAAGCGGTTACATCGCCGTCGTTAGCCACCACAACGGGCACATCGCCGATGGCAGCGGCGGCACGGTCATAAACGGTTTTCACTTCGTCCCAGCGGTCTCTGGGAACGCAGTAAAAAATACTGGAGATCATCGGTGCGTTACCGATGAAAACACCGGCGGAAGATACGCCGATACCATCCACCCGGGGCATCTTGGATGCGGCGGTGCGGAAGGAGTCCAAAATTCCCTCATACTGGTAATTGGGATCGGGATTCAGCTTGGGATGCCACACCACTTCCTCAGAGTAGACCACCTCGCCGTTGATAACGGCGCTGACTTTCCGGTCAGAACCGCCGGCATCGAAACCAATGCGGCAGCCGTCAGTGTGACCGCCGATGGGAACAGGGGATTCGTTGGGTGCGGGGCATTCCTCAAGAGGCAGGTCAATGATCTCCAGGGGGCGCTCGTAGAGCT
This sequence comes from uncultured Oscillospiraceae bacterium, assembly GCA_964454215.1. Taxonomy (GTDB): domain Bacteria; phylum Bacillota; class Clostridia; order Oscillospirales; family Oscillospiraceae; genus Faecousia. The sequence goes on from CAYVSU010000048.1 coordinate 4,994, forward strand.
TCTGGAAGAAATCATAGTCAAATGCCCGGATGCCCGTAGGGCTGTAATCCTTCTGCAGCCGCTGTGCCAGATCGCTGCAGCCGCAGATATAGACCCGGAAGCCGCCGATGGACCAAAGCAGGAATTTCATATACCGCTCCACATAGCGGTAGTCTGCTTCCTTCAGGGCATCGGTTCCGTGAATCAAGGTATGACGAACAGAGATATGACCCTTGTCCCGCTCCACAGCAATGGAGAGGGGCTGCTTTGCGCCTTTGCGGTAAGCCTCCGTCCAGACACCGAAGGGAATGAAGCCCGGGTCCAGAGCAGGAATGTTTTTCATAGAATATTCAATACCGAGATACTGCATACCGTTTCTCCTTAGCGAACATTTGCGGCAACCTCTGCCACGATGCGGTTCATATCTTCCCACTTGTGCTGCATATCCGCAGCCAAAGCGATCTGCGCCCGGGCCCGGACCAGATTATGCTTGGGATAAGCGGTTTTAAAGTACAGGTCGCCGTCCAAGTAGTCCTTCAAAAACCGAGTTGCCAGTTCCAGGGTCATAACCAGTGCACCCATAGGCAGCATTGCCACTTCCCGGTCGGTCAGCTTGGAGGCAGCCTGCATATAGCCCCGGGTGTAAACCTCAAACAGATGCAGATCCAAACCCATTTTGCTGACATCGGGCTCATCTTCTGCGGCAGTGGCGGCACCAAAGCGGATGGAATCGCCGAAGTCGTACAGGCTCAGACCGGGCATAACTGTGTCAAGATCCAGTACGCACAGGCTCTTGCGGGACAGCCGATCCAAAAGAACGTTGTTCAGCTTGGTGTCATTGTGGGTTACCCGCAGGGGGAGCAATCCGTCTTCCCGCATTTTCTGCAAAGTGCCGGCCAGCTCCTCCCGCTCCAGCAGAAAATCGATATCTTCTCTCACACCGGCAGCTCTGCCACAGACATCGGCGGCCACGGATTCCTTGAACTGGCGGTAACGGTCAACGGTGTTGTGGAATTCGGGAATGGTTTCATAAAGGGTATCGGCTGGGAAGTCGGACAGGAGCTCCTGAAATCTTCCGAAAGCAATGGCGCTCTGATAAAAATCCTCGTCGGATTCCGGCGCATCCAGACAGAAACCGAAAACAAAGTTATAGACCCGCCAATATTCACCAAGCTCGTCCACGTGGTAGTATTTCCCCTCGTAGGTGGGAATAAACCGCAGGGACATCCGGGGATCTTCCACCCGGCTGCGCAGGTAATTGGTGACGGCACTGACATTGGCCATCAACCGCACCGGATCCTTAAAAACATATTTATTGATCCGCTGCAGAATATACTCCGCACCGGTATCTGTTGTCAATTTCAGCGTGTAGTTAATATGGCCGTGGCCAAAGATCTCACACGCAACAGGGTTGCCTTCTAAACGAAAGGCAAAAGCAGCTTTTTCAATTTGCACAGAGGTTCACCTCATTAATGAAATAATGATGTCCGGTATGTATACCAACACAAAATACATACTATCACATTGTAATGCAAAAAGCAATCTATTTATTCCGGATAGAATTGCCAACTTGCTACACAAAACAATCCTTTTCCTTGCCGTAAAAAAGAGCTGCTGCGGAAATTTCCGCAGCAGCGTTTTTCAAATATCAGCATTTTTTCATCAGCCGGATGTAAAATTCCACCGCTTTTTCAATGCTTTCCAGCCGGATCCGCTCATTATTTCCGTGAATGGTGGAACGCTCTTCGGCGGTCATCGCCATAGCAGAGAAGCGATACACATACTTGCTCAGATCCCGGTAGTGACGGGCATCGGAGCATTGGATCATCAGATAGGGGCTGACAATACAGCCCGGGAAAGATTCCGCCACAGCGGCAGATACCTTGTCCCACGCCGGGCAGTGCAACTCGGAAATGGGGCTGGGTTCCTGAGATTCCAGGGCGGTGATCTCTACCCGGTCATCTTTTGCGGTTTTCTGCAGGAAGGCAAGGGCGGAGGCGACACTGTCAGAGGGGTTCAAGCGCATATTTGCTACCATTTTTGCCTCAGTGGGAATCACATTTCGGGCAGAACTGCCCTGCATTTGCGTAAACGCCACGGTGGTGCGTACCAAGGCGTTCATCTCACCGCCGGAGCGCTTGCTCAGCAGGTCAATGACCCAGCCAAAGCACCACATATTGGCAAAGATCATCCGATACAGGAAAGAGGAGTGGCGTCCCAAAGTGTCAAACATCTGGGCGGCGGGGCCGTCAAGGTGGGACTTGAAGGGGTGATCTTCTATTTTTTTGCAAACAGCGGATAAAATGCCCACCGGCGTGTGAGGCTTGGGAGCGGAGGCGTGACCGCCGTTGGATGCGGTATAAAACTGGGCGCTCACCATTCCCTTTTCCGCGATACCGATAAGACCGCAGGGCTGTTTCACGCCGGGGAATACATTTTCTACCACAGCGCCGCCTTCGTCCACCACCAGTGCAGGCTGAATACCGTGAGAAACAAACCAGTTTACGATGTTGGGCGCACCCTTGCCACATACCTCCTCGTTGCCGGAGAAGGCAAAGTAAATGTCGTTTTCCGGTGTAAAGCCGGCACCAATCAGGTGGTCAGCGGCACAAAGTATGCCGTTGAAGGTGGCTTTGGTGTCCAGTGTGCCCCGGCCCCACATCACACCCTCTGCAATCACCGCGTCAAAAGGAGGTTTGTGCCAGCCTGCGTCGTTTGCCGGAACCACATCATAGTGAGCCATCATAACGGAAGGGGCATCGTGGCGTTTGCCGCACCATTTGAAGAGAAGGGCCCTGTCCGGCAACCGGTCTAGAGTACAAGTTTTGCACACATTGGGATATAATACCGGCAGCAGGGAAATCAGTTTATCAAATTCAGCGGTATTTTCCAAAGCAGGGTCGTTGTAAGAAACGGTTTTACATTTGACCAGCGCGGCCAGCGCGTTGACAGCCCCTTCCCGGTCAAAGCAAATGGCTTCCGCGGAGACGCCGGCCTGCTTTTTGGGCCTAAAGAAAAGGGTACGGATCCAAACCACCGCCAAAAAAGCAGCCACCAGACCTAAAAAAATGTAACCGATCATTCGGAAACCTCCTCCAACAGGATACTGGCATTGTATCACAGTCACCAGGATAAAACAAGCGCCGGAAGAGGATCCAAAAAATTATCTTTTCGAAAACCTTGCTATTTGCGCGCAGTTTTAGTACAATAATCGGGTAGGACTGAAAGAAAGAGGCGCGGCTATGATGAGTATCGGTTTTGACAATGATAAATATCTGCAAATGCAGTCTGAGCATATCCGCAAGCGGATCGCTCAGTTCGGCGGAAAGCTGTATTTGGAATTTGGCGGCAAGCTGTATGACGATTACCATGCGGCTCGGGTACTGCCGGGCTTTTTGCCGGACAGCAAGCTGAAAATGCTTCTGCAGATGAAGGAACAGGTGGAGATGGTTATCGCCATTAATGCTGCCGACATCGAGAAGAACAAGGTCCGGGGCGATCTGGGCATTACCTACGACAGGGATGTGATCCGGCTTATTGATGTTTTCCGGGAACTGGGACTTTATGTTTCCAGTGTGGTGCTGACCCGGTATAATGACCAGCCTATTACAAAAGCGTTTCAGGCCCGGCTGGAGAGCCTGGGCGTGAAGGTCTACCACCACTATGCCATCGAGGGTTATCCTTCCAATATTGCCCACATCGTTAGCGAGGCCGGCTACGGTAGAAATGAATTTATAGAGACCACCCGGGAGCTGGTGGTGGTCACCGCGCCGGGTCCCGGCAGCGGCAAGCTGGCCACTTGTATGAGCCAGCTGTATCACGAGCATAAGCGGGGCGTCCAGGCTGGCTATGCCAAGTTTGAAACCTTCCCCATCTGGAATCTGTCGCTGAATCACCCAGTAAATCTGGCCTATGAGGCAGCAACGGCGGACTTAAACGATGTGAATATGATCGACCCATTCCACCTGGATGCTTACGGCGTTACCACCGTCAATTATAACCGGGATGTGGAAGCGTTCCCGGTACTGATCGCGATGTTCGAGAAGATCCTGGGCGAATGTCCTTACAAATCTCCCACGGATATGGGCGTCAATATGGTGGGCAACTGCATTGTTGACGATGAGGTGACCCAAAATGCTTCCCAGCAGGAGATCATCCGCCGGTACTATACCGCTCTGTGCGACCAAAAGCAGGGCAAATGCGGCGACGATCTGGTGATGAAACTGCAGCTTTTGATGAAAAAAGCCAAGGTGGATATTGCTACCCGCCGGGTAGTGGCAGCAGCGCGGGACAAAGCGGAGAAGACGGGCCTTCCTGCGGCGGCGATGGAATTGCCGAATGGGAAAATTGTCACCGGAAAGACATCCAATCTTTTGGGCGCGTCCTCAGCACTGCTGCTTAACGCACTGAAAGCTCTGGGAAATATGCCGGAGGAGCTGCATTTGATCTCTCCGGTGGCTATCGACCCGATCCAGCATTTGAAGGTGGATCATCTTGGCAACCGCAATCCCAGACTTCATACGGACGAGACACTCATTGCCCTTTCCATCAGCGCGGCAACGAATCCTACCGCGGAACTGGCAATGGAACAGCTTTCCAAGCTTCGTGGTTGCGAGGTCCACTCTTCTGTGATCCTGTCAGCGGTGGATGAAAAGGTGTTCAAACGCCTGGGTGTCAACTTGACTTGTGAGCCCCAGTATAAAGCATAAGAAAAAATCCAAAATATTATTGAAAAATATACCGATGTGCGGTATAACATTGGTATTGTTATTCTATCCATGCCGTGTTGCTGCCGGCGTGGGAAAAGAGGTTAGATTTATGGAAAGAAAAGTTGGAACCGTGTCCAGAGGCATTCGCTGCCCCATCATCCGGGAAGGTGACAATTTGGTGGACATCGTCGTTGACAGCGTGCTGGAAGCGGCAGAAAGCGAAGGTTTTGCTATTCGTGAGCGGGATGTGGTGGCAATCACAGAGTCCGTGGTGGCCCGGGCACAGGGCAATTATGCCGGCGTGGATGCCATCGCTGCCGATGTAAAGGCAAAGCTGGGTGGTGAAACAGTTGGTGTCATTTTCCCCATTCTGTCCCGGAACCGGTTTGCCATCTGCCTTCGGGGCATCGCAAGAGGCGCCAAGAAGATCGTGCTGATGCTCAGCTATCCTTCTGATGAGGTGGGCAATGAGCTGGTGAGCCTGGATAAGCTGGACGAAGCAGGCATCAATCCCTACTCCGATGTTTTGACTGAAAAACAGTACCGCAAGCTGTTTGGTGAAAATCTGCATCCGTTTACCCTGGTGGACTATGTGAAGTACTACGGAGATCTGATCCGCGAAGAGGGCGCTGAAGCAGAGATCATTTTTGCCAACAACCCCCGGGTCATCCTGAACTACACCAAGAATGTGCTGCACTGCGACATTCACACCCGGGCCCGGACTCATCGCATCCTTCTGGCCAATGGCGGCGAGCGTGTCTTTGGTTTGGACGATATTCTGACGGAGAGCATCCTCGGCAGCGGCTATAACGAAAAGTACGGTCTGCTTGGCTCCAATAAAGCCACTGAGACCACCATTAAGCTGTTCCCTAAGGAATGCACTGATCTGGTAATGGGCATTCAGAGCAAGCTGCTGGAGAAAACCGGCAAGCATGTGGAAGTTATGGTTTATGGCGACGGCGCGTTTAAAGACCCGGTAGGCAAGATTTGGGAACTGGCTGACCCTGTGGTTTCTCCTGCCCATACCCCCGGCCTGATCGGCACACCCAATGAGCTGAAGCTGAAGTATCTGGCAGACAACGATTTTGCCAACCTCAGCGGTGAAGAACTGAAGCAGGCTATTGAGCAGAAAATTCGGGAAAAGGGCGATTTGGCAGGCTCTATGGCATCTCAGGGCACTACGCCCCGCCGTTTGACAGACCTGATTGGTTCCCTTTGCGACCTGACCAGTGGCTCCGGCGACAAGGGCACGCCCGTGATTTTGGTGCAGGGCTATTTTGATAATTATACGATGTAAAAATTACAGCGCCGGGGATTCCCGGCGCTGTTTTTTTGAGATGCAGCTGCTACGGTAAATGATTGTTTAGCGCAGTAAAAAGAAGGGTCACCACGTCGCCGCCTTATGAGTGGCTCCTCGCAATGACAGCTTATAAGTTAATTTTGTAAATAAACAATCATTTATCTCCGAATAAGAGAATCAGCCGGGGTGTATGCCCCGGCTGATGTTTTGATTACTTCTTGCGCTTCTTGATGACAAAGACAACGCCGGTGGCGGCAACAACAGCCAGAACACAAACGATCACAACGATATTGGTGTAATCCACAGTCTTCTTTGCCAGCAAACCGAGAACGGTGCTTTCCAAAGAAATCTCTTCTGTGCAGGCTTCGTCACTGAAATACTTACCGCAGTGTGTGCAGTGCCAGTATTCGTTGTTGCCGGCTACGGTTGTGGTGGATTCTACAGCGGCAACATGCTCCAGACGGTCACCTGCGTGGGTGCAAGTCAGCTTGATGACCTCGTCAAACTGGGGCAGCCACTTCTCGTTGGCGAAATCCCGGGCACGGAGGACGATCTCATCCTCGTAAATATACATAATCCAGCTGTGCGGAATGACCACATAAGACCGGGCGGAGGACTTCAGAGAGGACAGATTGATCTCCCAGAAGCTGCCTACGCCGTCCACTTCCACCAGATAGGGATCGATGATACCAAAGGTGGAGTGCATATGGCCGCAGAAGTAGAACACGTTGTCATAGCTTGCCAGCAGCGCGCGCAGCTGGGCATCCTGCTTGCCGACGGAGTTGCTGTTGATAACGATCTCGCTGTCGTAGGACAGGGGAACGGTGTTTTCAAAGGCGTAGTGGCTGACGACGAAGATGGGCATTCTGTCGGTTTCCCATTTGTCCAGCACTTCCTTCATCCATTCCAGAGAGTCTTCCCGAATGTGCAGGGAGTGGCGGATGGGGTCGACCTTATTGCCCTCGATGGAGTATTCGCCGTTCTCGTCCAGCACCAGAGCGCTGTTGCCGGTCTGGGTCAGGTAGTCGGTGTTGATGACCAGATAGTGGTAGCCCTGAGCAGAAATGGCGTAGCTTGCGGACTGGAGGATGCCATTATCGTCCACGATGTAGCTGGTGTGGTCAACGGTGATGGAGCCGTCGTCGATGCCGCTCTGCATCCGTGTCATTACGCTTTCCCAGTAGATGGGCAC
>CAYVSU010000049.1:0-12014 GCA_964454215.1 uncultured Oscillospiraceae bacterium
ATGACCTGGTAGTCAACGGCTATGAATCCGCTTCCGGCGCTGTCCGTAACCACGACCCCGAGATTATGGTCAAGGCCTTCCAGATGGTGGGCCTGGGCGAGGAGAATGTGAAGGCCAAGTTCCCTGCAATGTACAATGCTTTCACCTACGGCGCACCTCCCCATGCAGGCGCTGCTCCCGGTGTTGACCGCCTGATTATGCTGCTGACCGGCGAGGAGTCCATCCGCGAGGTCATTACCTTCCCTATGAACAAGAATGCCCAGGATCTGATGATGGATGCTCCCACATTTGTCGATCAAAGCCAGCTGGATACCGTCCATATTGCGCTGGCAGTAGAAGAATAATCCAAGACCCGGATGTTTCGCAGCATCCGGGTCGGTTCTGTTATACCAAAACTTGACTTTGTTTACCTAAGGTTATATAATCCTTATAGTATGTATATTTTGTAAAGAAAATATTTTTTAAAAAATTTTTTGAAAAGTAAATCTTTTTGGAAATCTGTTTCGTCTATATCTCAGAAAGCACATTAGGGCGGCAAAAAAGGAGATATAAACTATGGACGAACAGATTTATTACAGCAAGAAACTGGCAAAAACACTGCTCGGCGCTGCTGCAGCAGCCGTCGCCGGTACGTTGATAATGGCAGCTGCAATGACCGGTCGGCCGATTGGTGCGCTGATCCTGATGGGACTGTTCTGCGCCGGGCTGCCCAGCGGTTGGGCGGTGATTTCCCGGATTCTCGGAAAGTGGGAGGTCTTTAACCTGCAGGGTATGCTTTTGCTGCTTTGCGTCAAAGTGTTGGTTTCCTGCCTGATCGGTGCTGTTGCCCTCCCCATTCGGGTGGTATATTGCGCGGTGAAGTGCTGCGCCGCCGGTAAGGAGGATCTTGCCTATGCAGCATAACAGCAGCAACCTGCCTGCGATTTACGTTCCCTGGTGGAGACAGCTGTGGATGTATTTATTTATTAAAAACAAGCTCATTGAGTTGGGCTATATTAAGAAAGAGGTTTGAATTATGTTTTGTGAAAAATGCGGATCCCAAATTCCCGACGACAGCAAATTCTGTACCGGCTGTGGTGCAGTGATCGCTGCCGATGCCGCGCCTGCGGCCGCAGCAGCTGTTGCAACAGCAGCAAAACCCATTACCCTAAGCAAGAAGACCATTACCATCGGCGTTGCTGTGATCGCAGTTGTGCTGGCAGTCATCATCCTGATCTCTGTGATTAATTCTCTGCCCCAGAAGGTGGTCCTGGATGACTACATCCATATCAGCTATATCGGCTTGAGCACCAAAGGCGAAGCAGAACTGAATATCGATTGGGATCAGATGGCGCTGGATGCTGCCGACAATGATGAAGATGAAGCTTCTGAACTGTATTATGTTTTCCGTCAGAACCTGAAGATTTCTTTGGATAATTATTCTGATCTGACCAATGGCGATGAGCTGCACATCACTGCCGAATGGGACGCCAAGGTTTTTGAAAAGTATGACCTGAAGCTGAAGCTGAAGAATGCAGTGGTTACTGTAGCCGGTCTGCAGGAGCCGGTTTATCTGGATCTGTTTGCGGACCTGGAGATTACATATAGCGGATATGCGCCCAATGCGGATGTTACCGTGACTTACGTCGGCGACAACGAGTTCATCAAGAATTATGTGTACTACTACACCAGCGGCGGCTATGACCTGTCCGAAGGCAGCACCTTCACCATTGAGGCTTCCTTCTCTGAGTATACTGCTGAGTCGCAGGGCTACATTATCAAAGAGTCCTCCAAAGAAATCACGGCTACCGGCGTTCCCCAGCCCGTGGAACTGGATATTTTTGCTGACCTGACCATTACCTACGAAGGCTGCGCACCTTATTCCACGGCAAAGGTGGCGTATACCGGCGACAATGAGTTCATCAAGAACTATGTTTACTTCTATGTTTATAACGGCAGCAATCTGTCCGAAGGCAGTGTGTTCACCGTTGAGGCTTCCTACAGCGAATGGCGCGCCAACGAATATGGCTACACCATCAGCGCTTCCTCCAAGGAATACACAGCTTCCAACCTGCCGCAGCCCGTGGAGCTGGATGTATTCCAGTATGTGGATGTTACCTTCTCCGGCACAGAGGGTCTTGGCAAGGCGTCCTATACCATCAATTCCGATGATTACTTCATCAAATATTGCCTGAACTTCTCCTTCAACAAGGGCACTAACCTCACCGGCGGCGAGACCATCGCGCTGACCTACACCGTTGATTCCTGGATAGATCCCCTGAAGTACGGCTATACCATCGGCGTTACCTCCAAGCAGTTTACCGTTCCCGCACTGGGCAAGGAAGCGACTTCCTTTAATGACCTCTCTGCAGAGGGTCAGGCTGCTGTTTTGGCAAAACTGGATGAGTTGACCAAGCTGTATTTGACCAAGGAAAGCACCGATAACAAGACTGGCAGTATGAAACTGCAGAATACCGGCTACAGCAGCGGCAACGAGCTGACGCACGCCAGCGCAGTGGAAAACATTGAGCTGCACTCTGTCATCACCGGCGGCTACACCAGCTGGGGTTGGGGATACCGCTATATGGTCTTCGTGTATACCTTTGATATTGTGAACCACCCCAATATTGTGGACAACAACAGCAGCGTTGCCGACGCCTGCGTATACTTCTACGTGGACGATCCCGTTGCCGCTGCAAACGGCCACCTGGAAGGCGATCTGTCCGAGCTCGTTGAGGTGAACACCAAGGTTTATATGAGCTATGAAGATCTGGAAAACGATTTCCTGTACAAGTTCACCACCAAAGATACCTATATCCCCGAATAAATAGATAAGGAGAAATGAGTATGTTTTGTAAATACTGTGGCAAGCAAATTCCTGACGGTGAAGTTTGCTTCTGTGAAAAGGCGGTTGCGCAAAGAGCAGAAACCACACAAAATAATGCCGCTGGCGGCGCTCCTGCAGCAGCACCCGCAGCACCTGCCGCTTCGGTGGATGTAGGCGCAATCCTGGGCAAGATCCTGGGCAGCTTCAAGGCACTGTTTAAGAACGCCAATTACATCGGTTCAGATTTGACAACGCCTGTTACCTTTGCGGTTACCGGCCTGCTTCTGCACATCTTGTCCTGGCTGTGCCTGAAGGGTATGTTGCTGGGCGACCTGCCCATTAAGCTGGAAGGGCTGACCGGCACGCTGGTATGGTGTGGCTGTCTGTCCTACCTGGTTCCGCTGGCCTGCTTTATTTTGATTCCGGTGATCGGCAGTCTGGTCCATAAGGAAGCTGTGAATTTGCGCAAGGCTTTCGCCTGCGCCGCTGCGGTCTCTGTGGTTCCTTCTGCGATGTTCCTGCTGGGCGGTCTGGTAGGCCTGGTCATCAGCGAAGTTGGTACGATCATCATCGTTGCGGCAATCGTGGCCGGTATCAATGCCTGCACCAAGCTGGCTGGCAAGTTGGTTTGCGGCAACTCCGCGCTGTCTGTTGCGCTGGTTGCGTTGGTGGTTGCAGCTATGGTTGGTCTGACGGCCTACGTTGAGATCAGCGTGATCAAGGAATTCATCACCAAACTGCTCAGCAGCCTGATGGACAGCGTAATGGGCGGCCTGAGCGGCCTGGGTGGTATCTTCGGCTAATGGACCAAAGTGTTGTAAAAGCCGCCTTGCAGGGCGACTCCGCAGCCTTTACTTACATTTATAACCATACATTTGACAAAGCCCTGGCGATTGCCCAGGGCTTTGTTAAAAATGAGCACGATGCATTTGATGTTGTGCAGGAATCCTATATCAAGCTTTGGGAAAAGCTGGGAACATTGGAGGCTGCGGAAAAGCTGGAATCCTGGTTTTTCACCATTGTGAAGAATAAGTCCAAGGATTTTTTAGGCTCCAAAGCCCACACGGCAACAGTTTCCTTCAGCGACGTGGAAAGCGGTGCGGAGGATCCGGAATTCAGCTTTGCTGATGCCATTGAATCCAATTACCGCCCATTCTCCCCGGAGGCCTCTATTGACTATTCGGAAACCCAAAGACTGCTTTGGGGAATTGTGAATACACTGCCGGAAAAGCAGAAGCTCTGTGTTACCCTGCGCTGGAAAGAGGATATGAAGATCCAGCAGATTGCGGATGTCACAGGCCTGAATGTCTCCACTGTCAAAAGCTGCCTGAATTACGGGCACAAGAAGATCGGTGAGGAAGTGGAAAAGCTGGAAAAGAAGGGCGTCAAGCTCTATGGCATTACGCCGCTCATCTTTCTTCCGTTCTTGCGTTGGCTTTTGGGCGGCACCACTGCCGCCTCGGAAAGCGCCGCCGCGGCACAAGTTACCTGCGGCATCGGCACAGCCACAACAGCTGCGTCTGCTGCCTCAGCCGGAAGCTCTGCGGCCGGGGTTGGGAAAGCGGCAAAAAAGGGGGCAAAGGCTGTTTTCAGGCGGATCGTTGCCGGCGTATGCGTAACGGCTGCTTTGACAACGGCTGCGGTGACCGTTCCTATTCACGACGGAAAAACCGTGGCAGATTATGTGGCTGACGGCATTTATGCCATCAGCCAGATCGGCAAACCCAAGCCCGGCGATTATGTGGATACCTACATGGAAAAAGATGTGGATATCAACTATGTGGTTTGGAGCGGCCATTACTCCTACCGCATTCCGCAGCTTTCCTTTACCGGACCGGATGTGAACGCGATCAATCAGGAGATACTGAACAATATGCTTCCTTTTGCGGAGTATATCGATGAGGCAGAGCGTTCCGGTATTCCACCGCTTCTTGTGGATCAGGTAACCTATGATGCCTGGCTCAACGGAGAAATTTTGACCCTGGAGCTGCGGCTGAGCTGGAGTATTGCCAGCGACGATTGGGACACCTGCTGGTATTACTGCATCGATACCGCAACCGGCCAACGCGTCAGCAATGAGCAGATCCTTGCAAACACCGGAATGGCCGACGACGAATTCCACGATTTGGCGGTGCAGAAGGTTTCTGCCGATATCCGTTCCCTTTTGGAGGAAAGCGCCGCAGCCATCAATGATGTTTGTGCGCTGCTTGGGTTAGAAGAGATGTTTACCTCCACAGATTTGACCGAACTGACCGAATTTGCGATTCCCAAGGAAAATCTGGAAAATGTTGTGCTGTACTACGGCAAAAGAGGCGCTGTTATGATGCTGTACCAGATCCATTACGGCGACGGCATCAGCGGCCTTTACCACAGCGTGAAAATTTGCGACTGATTAAAAACCGCCCTTTAGGGCGGTTTTTTGTTGCATATCTTTCGGTTTTCGATTATACTAACGGGAGAAAAGAAAGGCGGTATTTTTATGAATTTGAATGAATTAAAGAAAAAAATGGACGAAGCCCATTATGTATATGACGATACCTTGGTAACGGTGTTGGCTGTTGCTCTGGCGCTGGGAAGACCTTTGCTGATTGAGGGCGCGGCAGGTGTCGGCAAAACGGAGATCGCGAAGGTGATGGCGTCTGCGCTGGATCGGGATCTGGTGCGGCTGCAGTGCTACGAAGGCCTGGATGAGAGCAAGGCACTTTACGAATGGAACTATCAGAAGCAGCTTCTGTCAATTCAGGTCAATATGGGCGCAAAGGACAGCGATGCCCTGACCAAAAGTCTATTTAGCGACGAATATCTCCTAGAACGGCCGCTGCTGCAATCTATTCGGTCGGAAAAGCCGGTGGTACTGCTGATCGACGAGATCGATAAGGCAGATGAAGAATTTGAAGCATTCCTTTTGGAACTACTCAGCGAAATGCAGGTGACCATCCCGGAAGTAGGAACGGTCAGGGCAAAGTCCATTCCCTTTGTAGTGCTGACTTCCAACCGGGCGCGGCCTTTGTCCGAGGCTCTGCGGCGGCGCTGTGCCTACCTTTACATCCAGTACCCGGATATGGAAAAGGAGTTGGCAATCCTCCGGGCAAAGCTGCCCCATGTGGATGATCGTCTCTGTGCGCAGGTGGCCACCGCGGTGCAAAAGCTGCGTTCCAATGAAGCAATTTTGAAAAAGCCTTCCATCGCGGAAACGTTGGACTGGGCAGCGGCGCTGGATGCCTTGGGCATCCGGGAGTTGACCCCTCTGGCTCTGCGGCAGACAGCCGGTTTTGTGCTGAAAAACAGCGAGGACATTGCCGTTTTAGAGGAAATGGAAGAAATAGAAGAGCCCCATACCTGCCACGGTAACTGCGGAGGGCATTGCCATGGTTGATCCGGGGGTATACCTGGAGAAGCTGTCCGCTTTTTCCCGGATCTTGCGGCAGGAAGGACTTTCTGTCAGCCCCAAAGAAACGGCAGATGCCAGCCGGATCCTGATCGCGCTGGGCTTGGAGGACCGGGAGCAGGTAAAAACCGCGCTGAAAACGGTATACTGTGCTTCCCGGGACGATCAGCTGTTATTTGACAAAGCCTTTGACGGATTCTTCCTTTCAGAGGAGAAGATCCGACGGCAGGCGTTGGAGCAGGCGCTGAAGGACCAGCAGCTTCAGGAAAATATGCGTCAGCTGCAGCAAAGCGGACAGGCAGACAATCTGTCTGCGGATCAGCAGTATACTTATGCTACTATGCCGGCGGAAGAACGGCAAAAACTCCAGAAATTTATGGACAAGTATCAGGAGAACGCCCAGCGCAATCCGGATCTTTACAGCAATTTTATTCATTCAGTCTTCGCAAAGACCCTTTTGGAACAGCAGATCAAAATGGAGGACGCGGCCATCGGCTGCCAGGCAGCAGATCCGGAACTGGGTCTGATGTACCGGGATATTTCAGCTTTCAAGGATACGGAGATTCCCAAGGCCATCTCCATCATTCAAAATATTTCCCGGCAGGTCAGCAGCGAGTTGACAGCAAAACGGAATCGGGGCGCGCACAGCGGCAAGCTGAATTTCCGCCGCACCATCCGTAAGGGCCTGGAGACCGGTGGCAGCTTCTACCGGCTACACTATGTAAAAAAGCGAAACCGGCGTAAAAATTTGGTGATCCTTTGCGATGTTTCCGGTTCTATGATCCAATTTTCCGAATTTGCCCTGCGGTTTATCCAAAATCTGAATCAGGTATCGGAAAGCTCCCGGGTGTTTTTGTTCTCCGAAGAATTGTTTGAGGCTGATGCCTTTAGTCTGCAGAATATGGATCTTTTCCGTAATTATGTAAGAGACAGCGGACTTTATGGCAGGGGAACGGATTTGGGAAACGCACTGGAGAAAATCAACGCGATGAATCCCAAGGCACTGAATGCCGCAACCACCTTTATCATTTTGTCGGATACTAAGACTGTGGATCAGGCAAGGGCCTATCACGCGCTGAAAGAGTCCAAGCGGATGGCAGGCAACATTCTGTGGCTGAATCCCATTCCGGAAAGCCGGTGGGAGTATCTGCGCAGTGTGCAGGCTTTTTCTTCCGTCTGTCCTATGGTTTCCTGCAGCACGCTGAATGCGCTGGCAGATGCCTGCCGCCGTTTGGCAGGCGGTTAATACACAAAAAGGGCGGCTCTTTTGAGCCGCCCAACGTATTTAGTCTATCATAAAAAGCACCCGTTGTCAACGGCTGTTGCTCTCGATACGCGGAATTTTGTACATTGCACAAAAACAAACGGTGATTTTTGGATACTATCCCAAGTTGATTTTTCCGAAAAGCTGTGGTACTTTATAGTCAGAAAGGGTGATACCAATGTACAGGTAAACACAAGACTCATAAATCAAGAATGAGTCCGTTCCCGAAACCGTAGAAAGCGAGGTTACCCAATGATTGAACCCAAGGAGTTAGCGAAATGACCCTTGACAGCATCGGTGCAAGATGTTCGTCAAGGGTCATTTCATTTCTGTCCGCCGTATGGCGGCTTTTTTTGCCCTTTATTGACAGAACGCGGCCGCTTTACTATAATGGTATCATCAAAACTTAGTATTTAGGAGGAGAGCTTATGCCCAATCAACGGCCCAACATTCTTTGGCTTTGCGCTGATCAACAGCGATATGATACCATTGGTGCTTTGGGAAATCCTTACATTGACACACCCAATTTGGATAAACTGTGCCAAAATGGCGTGGCATTTACCCAGGCTTACTGTCAAAATCCGGTTTGTACCCCCAGCCGGGCAAGCTTTTTGACTGGCAGATATCCTTCGTCTGTCATTGCCAACCGAATGGGCAGTGAGAACTTCCCTGAATACTGCAAACTGATCACGAAGGCACTGGCAGATGCGGGTTATCACTGCGGTAACATTGGCAAGCTCCATATCTATACTGCCTGGGGCGGCTGGGAGGAGCGCTGCGACGACGGTTATGCAGAATTCTACTTCAACCACGCGTCCGGCCACCATTTGGATAGGGAAGACAATGCGTATGCACAGTGGCTGAAGGCTAAGGGCGTGGATTATCACGATATTTTTACCACCGACGGCCGGGATTACTGCTGGTACAAAGACGATGCTCCTGTGGAGCTTCGCCAAACCGCCTGGTGTGCGGAAACTGCCATTGATTTTATGCAGCGCAATCAGGATAAGCCCTGGATGCTGACGGTGAACTGCTTTGATCCCCATCCACCCTACGATGCCCCTAAGTATATGGTGGAAAAGTATCTGGAGCGGAATCTCCCGGATGCCATTTTTAGCGACTCGGACTACGAGTTGGATGAGAAACTGAAAAATGTGCTCCACCGCTCCGGCGGCCTGTTCACACCGGATCAGACCCGGGAACAGAAGGCCAATTATTACGCAATGTGTGAGATCGTAGATATGCATTTCGGCCGGATCATTGATGCGCTGGACGAGTTGGGCCTGCGGGAAAACACCATTATCATCTACAATGCTGACCACGGTGAAATGCTGGGTGATCACGGTCTGCTCTTGAAGGGCTGCCGGTTCTATGACGGTGCGGTCCGGGTGCCGCTGATCTTCTCCTGGCCTGGTCATTTCCACGCAGGTAAGCAGGTGGGCGACCTGACGGAGCTGACAGACATCGTCCCCACCTTAACGGAAATTTGCGGCATCGACTTCCCGGAGACCCACGGCCGTTCTCTGCTGCCTACTCTCTGCGACTGTGGTCGTGAGCAGGAACCGCGGAAATTTGCCCGCTGTGAATATTACGATGCCAATCCTCCTAAGCCGGGTGGGGAAAGCAGCTACGCTACTATGTACCGGGATGACCGCTACAAGCTGGTGGTGTACCATAACGCCGATTGGGGCGAACTTTACGATATGGAAAACGACCCCCGTGAGGAGCATAACCTCTGGGCAAAGCCTGAATACGCGGAGCTGTGCTTCACGCTGATGAAAAAGAGCTTTGATACCACCGCGATCTACAGCTGCCCCAACCAGCACCGCCGGGGAAGATATTGATACATAAAAAAAGGACGCCACCGGCGTCCTTTTTGTTATGGAATTTTCCTTGCCAGCTCCAAAAGTCTGGGGTAAGCATACGCAAAAAACTGCCGGTAGCTTTCGCAGAAGTAGTTTTTCCCCGGTTCGTCGCACACATCATTGCACCGATCCCGGCGGCAGCCTCCCCGACAGAGCATCTGCCATTGACAGCGCAGGCAATCCGGATGGTGCTTGGCGCTCATCTCAATAAATTGTAACTCCCGGCGCTTTGCTTCGATATCCGCAAGGGAATCGGTGCGGAAATTACCCAGCTTCCAATGGTCCAGCACATAAAAATCGCAGGGATATACGCTGCCGTCGGCTTCCACTACCAGCTGCGCGGAGCAAAGACCGCCCATTCCGCAGGCCTCGGGGTGTCTGCCTTTCATAATAAGCAGCAAATTATAAAAATACCGGTTATACCGCCAGGTTCCCTTGATAGTATCAGCATACCAGCAGTCGAAGGTATCCTTCAAAAACTGTCCGTAGAGCGGTGGTGTCAGCGACCAGGGGTGCTTTCCCCGTTCTTCTCCCAGGGGATCAAGGCAGGGAATAAACTGCTGGAAATCCAGTTCGTTTTTTGCAAAAAAGCGGTAGAGCTGCCGGGCGTGGCGGCAGGTTTGGGCAGTGACAACAGTCAAAATATTAAATTCCACACCGTAGCGTTGCAGCAGCTTGACCGTGTTCAGAACATTGCTGTATGTGCCGCGTCCCTTGGCGTCCTGCCGATTCAGGTCGTGGAGTTCTTTGTGCCCATCCAGAGAGATCCCAACTAAAAAATGCGCATCAGCCAAAAACTGTGCCCAGGCTTCATCCAATAGGGAGCCGTTGGTCTGAATGGAATTTTGAATGGTGCAGCGGTTTACATTCCGCTTTTTCTCCAATTCCACTACCTTTTTGAAAAAGTCAAGCCCAGCCAAAGTGGGCTCACCGCCCTGAAAGGCAATGGTACAGTGGTCAGTGGCGTTTTTCAGAATTTCGGTCAGCACGGCATCCAGTGTGTCCTCAGACATCATACCCAGGCAGCCGGAATCCCGGTTGTTCAGCTCGTCCAAGTAAAAACAGTAGCGGCAGCGAAAATTGCACAGGCCGCTTGCCGGTTTGATCATAATGGACATTGGCCCCATTGCCTTGCTCCTTACTCGTTTTTATAGATGGGATCTGCCGGATGCAATCCCTGCAGCTTTTGCATTGCCCGCTGCAAGGCATCCCGGGAAGTGCCCCAGGGAGCGGATGCGTTGCGATAGTCATATTTGGCAATGAGCCAGTCCAAATCTTTTTTAACCCGAAGCAAGTTGTCCTCCATCAAAGGAAAAACCGTCTGATAGAACCATTGCTTTTGCGGTTCCGGGAGCTGCTGTTCTGCTTCACGGAGCATTCTGGCGAAATGGCGTACACAAAAGCCCTTGCAGTTTTCAACTTTGTCCCGGAACTCCTTTTCCTTCAACAGCCTGAAAAAGGTATGGTAATATCGGGACATATTATATTCTATTTTGTCGCACAGCGCGCAGGAATCGGTGCGATTTTGCAGGGAAGTCCAGTAGGACTCTTTTTCTGCTCCCGGCTTGGCTTTTTTGAACAGGCTCTTTTTGGGCGGGATCTCAAAATTTTCTGCCTGCTCGTGAAACTCTTTCAAAAGACCGGCGTAGTAGGTCTGCAGCATCAGGGCGTTACCCAAAGTGTTGCCATAGTCATAGAGCGTTTTCATATGATGGGTGCAAAAACCTTTTTCATCCGTCACTGCCCTGACATCCGGCTCCATATAGCTGGCGCCGGGACCTGCGTAGTAGCGGATGGCGTTGCGTTCTACTTGCCGCTCCATATAGCAAAACGGGCATTCGTCGCCGGAATCAAAACCGTCATTTACCGGTATGGTATCAATATGTTCTTTCATAGGCTTTCCTCCTTGGAAAGGTAAATGATTGTTTACAGTACAATGCAACGTATCAGGATGTCATTCCGAGGACCGTTAGCCCCGTACCCCAGGGTGACCTCTTTTGCCCCTACGGGGCGGGAATCTCCTCTTACGGCTGTGTATGGTAGTAATATACAGGAGATTGCACCGCAGGCATTCCCTTCAGTCACCACGCCGGAGCTTTGCTCCTCCTCACAATGACACTTCTTTTTACTGCGTTAAACAATCATTTGACTTTTTATCAGTATACTGCATATTTCTGCAAATTGCAAGAAAACGGCACTCCTTGGAGTGCCGTTTTTTCGCTTATCGGTGATGGCGTCGCTTTTTGGTAAAAATCAATACCGCGCCGGAGGCTAGGAATGCGGCCAGCAAAAGGATCACAGCCAAGTTGCCCTCGGCTTCTTTGCCGCCGGAAGTCTTTGTGGCTTCCTGGTACAAACTTTCCACATAGCGGGAAATATCCTCCGAAAGGTAAGCGTAGGATGTGCCGTTGGCGAGCACGTCTTCATCGGGATAAACGATCTCGCTTTGGGCAAGATAATCTTCCATATAATCCCGGGCGGAGGAAATGGGAGAGCCATAGCAGATGTAATCCATATTGGCGCCGGAAATCTCCGGATTGCACAGGAAGTTGATGAACAGCTCTGCTGCCTCCTTCTCCTCACAGCAGGTGGGGATGCACATTGCGTCCGTAAACAGGTTAAAGCCTTGCTCCTGGGGCAGATAGAAGGCAAGATCTTCGTTTTCTTCCATCATCAGCATACAGTCGCCGG
>CAYVSU010000050.1:0-11081 GCA_964454215.1 uncultured Oscillospiraceae bacterium
ATGTGTTAGGCACGCCGCCAGCGTTCGTCCTGAGCCAGGATCAAACTCTCAAAAAGTTGTATCTCAAGTCCGTAGACTTAAAACCATTTTTTTGATCAAATTTGTTCTAGCAAATTTTACTCAAGAATTTTCGTTGGCTGTTTTTTCGATTCTTAACATCGATTTGAACAATCCATTTACTTAATTGTCCAAGGTGTTCTTGTTCGTCTCACATTATTCAATTTACAAGGTACACTTCGCTTCCGCTTGGCGGTCAGCTTGCTTATTCTAGCATAACCCTCTCTCCTTGTCAAGAACTTTTTTCGCATCTTAACAAATATTTTTTCGGATTATACTGAAATCTGCAACCTGCTGTAAGGTTGTGCTATCTTACCAGAAACTGTAAAATTTGTCAATATCATTTCGAAGAATTTTACATCTGTTTTTCGCGGATGCAGAACTTGTGTTTTCACCTTTTTATAACCCCAAAATAGGGGCACAAGCATTGTCGGTTTTTTCGCCAGTATGTGCAAAACGCACAAATGTCTTTATGGTTGCTTTCTCTTATCCAAAGGGTCTGTCCCTTTGTTTCTTTCCTTATAATTGATCAACCTTTTACGAATCAAGCTTGGCTCTGACGGAAGCAAATACCGCACACCAAGGCTCTTGATCGTAGCGAGATGGATAAGCAGCAAAACAGTGCCGATACTGATGCCCGTCAGTCCTCCCAGTGCGCCGCACAGTGCCAGGACAAATCGCCAAACCCGCACCGCCGCGGCAAGGTCCCTGTTTGGCAGCACAAAGCCGCAAATACCAGCAATGCTGACCATAATCAGGGCGATCGGCGAGATCAGCCCCGCTTCCGCACCTGCTGTTCCTACAACGATGCCGCCTATGATGGAGACGGACTGCCCGACACTTTGCGGCAAATGAATGCCGGATTCCTGCAAAAGTTCAAACGCAACCAGTAGTCCAAGTACTTCCCAAGCGGAGGAAAACGGTATCCCTTCCTTGCTTTGTATAATGACACTATGAAGTGCATCGGTCAGTAAGTGAGGATGAAACAGCGTCATAGCAACATACAGCCCCGGTAAAAACAAGCTCAGCAACAGAGCAAGATACCGCAATATCCGGACACAGGATGCCGAAATGAAATCGCGGCCGTAATCTTCCGGTGAATCCATCAAGTATCCCATATCCACGGGCGCGAGATATCCCAACGGCAAACCGTCCACGATCAGTCCTACCCTTCCGCTGAGAAGTCCGTGACAAAATGTATCCGCCCGTTCTGTATACTGCAACAGTGGAAAGGCTGTCCAGCGGGAGCCTGTTACATACTCCTCCACCGCAGCGGGTGAGAGGAATCCATCGATATCAATGCTGTTCAGTCGTCGTTTCATCCGTTCTACCAGCTTTGGATTCGTCAGATCCTGGATCCATACAACAGTTACGTTTGTCAGACTGCGCCTGCCCACCTTGGTTTCGTAGAGTCGCAGGTCCGGCGTGCGCAGATGGCGGCGGATCAGAGATGTGTTTGTCCGCACAGTCTCAACAAAGGCATCCTTTGCACCTTTGGGGGTATTTTCCATATCCGGCGGGGCAATCCCCCGCTTTTCCCCTGTTTTGACTTCGAAGGCTACCGCTCCCGTTCCGGGAAACAAAACAACGCAAAAACCATTCACAAGAAAAAAAGCAGCATCATCCAAACACTTGCAAGGTTTAGCAACAGAATTGACTACAACACCGTTTATAGCCCGGTCATAAAGCTGCTGCATTGTTTCTCCATACAATCTTTCCATAATCGGCTTAAATACATATTCCGAAGTGTCAGCACCGGAAGTCAGTCCGTCAATGGCATAGGCATACAGGGTAAAGCTATCGCATTGTAGTGTTCGTATATTGAAATCTCCCGCATTTGCGAAGATATTGCGGATGTTTTCATCGTTCAGTTCTCCCGGGTACATCGGGTTCTGTCGTGGTGTCGGTTTTTCCATAATGCTCACCTCCGGGTTATTTTTCCCGCAAATACTGGGATTATGTGGAATACAATTGCTTTTTCCATTAATAAATGGTATAATCTCTATAGATTTGTACGATTGAGAGGTCCTCATATGTCCCATGTGATTGCGGCAGTGTCTACCGGCTTGCAAATCAGCGCCATTGGCATCATTCGTCTTTCCGGTGATGGCTGTATTGGCACTGCCGAAAAAGTATTTACTGTTCATAACTGCACCTTGTCGCAGGTACCGTCCCGAAAGTTGGTGCTGGGTGACCTGCACGATAAGCAGGGGCGTATCATAGACAACTGCTGTGCCATTGTTTCCAGGGCGCCCCAGAGCTATACCGGTGAGGATACAGTGGAATTTCACTGTCACGGCTCCCCTGCTGTGCTGGCAGCGGGGCTGGAATCGCTGTATTTAGCGGGAGCACGACCTGCCCTGCGAGGCGAATTTACTAAACGGGCATTCTTGAACGGCAAGCTGGGACTGACTCAGGCAGAAGCTGTCATTGATCTGATTGAAGCCGAGACTGCCGATGCCGCTGCCAATGCTGCAGGTCAGGTGGGCGGTGTGCTGCAGAAAAAACTAACACCGATTTACGATGATTTAGTAAATCTGTGCAGCCATTTTCACGCTGTTCTGGATTATCCGGATGAGGACATCGACGATTTCGGTCTTCCCAATTATGAATCGCCGCTGAAAGCTGACGCAAAAGCCCTTCGCTCCCTTTTGAACACTTACGGACAAGGCCGCATCCTGCGGCAGGGCGTATCCGCCGCCATTGTTGGCAAGCCCAATGTTGGCAAGTCCAGCCTGCTGAATGCGTTGGCTGGCTACGACCGGGTCATTGTTACCGAAGTTGCCGGCACGACCCGGGATACGGTGGAAGAAGCCGTGATGGTGGGATCCACACGACTGCGTCTCATCGACACCGCCGGTATTCGTCAAACTACTGACAGAATTGAGGCAATGGGCGTAGAGCGCAGCCGTCAAGCCGCAGAAAACGCTGATCTTGTGATTTTTGTATGTGATGGTTCTCAGCCGTTGACGGAAGAAGACCGGGAAATTATCGATCTGTGCGCCGATCACCAAAACGCCATCGCACTGATCAATAAGTGGGATTTGGGCAGTGTTGTAGTTCCCAGTGATTTACCTTTTATGAACATCATCCGGATCTGCGCCAGCACCGGCGAAGGTTTGGATCAATTTGCGGATGTGGTAGACACGCTGTTTGCCAACGAAACGCCCTGTGACGGATCGGTTTTGACCAATGCGCGACAATTCGATGCCATCCGCAGAGCCCACGAAGGGATACTCTCCGCTCTTCAGGGGCTAAAACTGGGGCTGACCCCAGATGCGGTGCTGACAGATGTGGAAGAAGCGATGAATGCTATGGGTGAGGTCACCGGCGCTACTGTCAGAGAAGACATTACCGCCAGAATTTTCGAGCGGTTCTGCGTAGGAAAATAAAAGATGGATGCTGCGGAACTTTGGGATCTGTATTCCCAGCAAAGAGTATTTACCGGCAGGACCCATATCAGCGGCGAGGAACTTCCGGACGGACTTTTTCATCTGGTAGTCCACGTGTGGATTAAAAATGCCAAGGGTGAGTATCTGATTTCTCAACGGGCAGCAAGCCGCCCAACATATCCGCTGATGTGGGAATGTGTTGGCGGCTCCGTTCTGGCAGGAGAAACCAGTATTGCCGGAGCCATCCGTGAGGCCAAAGAGGAAGTTGGCATCGACCTTGAAAAAAGCCACGGCAAATTGCTCTTCACTAAGATCCGCCGCGTTATTGACGGAAGAAAATTCAATGACATTATGGATGTATGGTGCTTTGCATACAACGGCGAAATTTCTCTTTCCAACGCCACCAGCAACGAGGTGGCGCAATGCTGCCGGATGACCCTCCCGCAAATCCGGAAACTTTGGGATTCCGGAAAAATGGTAGAAACACTAGGTTACTTTTTTGATATTAAGGAATAAAAACTATGATCTATTTGGATAACTCAGCAACCACAAGGCCCTGTGAGGAAGCAGTGGATGCGATGACGCAGGCATTAACTGCACTTTGGGCAAATCCCAGCGCACTCTATGATTTTGGAATTGATGTCGCCAAAGAGCTGCGTGCCGCAAGATCAAAGGTAGCCGCTGCAATGGGTGCGGAAGCGGACCGGGTATTCTTTACCTCCGGCGGTACAGAAGCAGACAATTGGGCTATTTGGGGTTCTGTCAAGCGCCTTGGCAAACGGGGAAAACACATCATTACCACCGCTATTGAGCACCACGCGGTCCTGAATTGTATGAAAGACCTGGAATCGCAAGGATTTGAGGTGACCTATTTGCAGCCGGACCATTTGGGAAGAATTACATTGGATTCCCTGAAACTGGCTTTGCGGAAGGATACCATTTTGGTTTCCGTTATGATGGTCAATAACGAAGTCGGCTCTTTGATGCCCATTGCGCAGATGGCAAAACTTATCCACAAAGTCTGTCCTGATGCCATTTTCCATACAGATGCGGTTCAGGGATTTATGAAAGTGCCCTTTAGCGCGAAAACACTGGGCGCCGACCTGATTTCCGTTTCTTCCCATAAAATTCACGGGCCGAAAGGCGCGGGCGCGCTGTACATCAGTCCCCGAATCAAGACTTTCCCCGCACTAATGCTTGGCGGCGGACAGGAAAGCGGCCTTCGTAGCGGCACAGAGGCCACACCTGCCATTTTTGGCTTTGCTGCCGCAGCGGCGGTGTGCAGTGCCACACGCCAGGAAGATATTTCCCGGGAAAAATCCCTTTTGAATCAGCTTGTAGACAAGCTGACCGCACTGGATGTCACAATCAACGGTGCACACGATGCGCCTCACATTCTGTCTGTTTCCATTCCCGGTGTGCCTACACAGAACACCATCAACATTTTACAGGATAGTGGCATCTGCGTATCAGCAGGTTCTTCCTGTGCCAAAGGCCACAGAAGTCATACATTGACCGCAATGCATCTGAAACCGGAAGTGATGGACAGCAGTTTCCGTATTTCCCTTTCTAAGGACACCTCTCAGGCAGATATTGACGCTCTGCTGGAGGGCGTGCAACAAATTCTAAACTGGAAGAAACACTGAAGATAAAGAGGTTAGTATGAAGAAATTGCGTTGGATGGCGCTGGATAATGCCGCCAAAATATTTCCGGCAGCGATGCGCCGGCACTGGAGCAATGTTTTCCGGGTCAGCGCCACGCTGACAGAGGATATTGATACCGCTTGCCTGCAAAAAGCCCTTGACCGGGTCGCGAAGCGTTTCCCGTCCATTGCTGTGTGTATCAAGCCCGGTTTTTTCTGGTACTATGTAGAGGAAATTCCCGAACCGCCGGATATCCTCGATGAAAAACCCTATCCCCTTTCCAGGATGCCCTTTGATGACATTCGAAAATGCGCTATTCGAGTGCTGGTTCACAAAAAGCGTGTCGCTGTGGAATTCTTTCACGCCGTTACCGACGGAAACGGCGGACTCGTATTTTTGAAAACTCTGGTGGCAGAATACTTGCGCTTAAAATACGGCGTGTACATCCCCTGCACCAACGGTATTCTGAACCCCGAAGAAAGCTGCAACCCGGAAGAGATTGAAGACAGTTTTCAAAAGTATGCCGGTCCCACAAAAGCCTCGCGCTCTGCGCCGAATTCTTTCCGGATTCTTGGTAAGCGGGAGCCTGACGGTTATCGAACCAACACCACTTTTATTTTGGATGCCAATGACATCCACCGTCGTGCTGAAGCACTGGGGGTCACCGTAACTGCCTACACTTCCGCCATTCTTCTTAAGGCTGCAATGGGCGTTCAGAAAAAAACTGTCCATAATGCCAAGCGCCACAAAGCAGTGAGTGTTGCCATCCCCGTAAATCTGCGAAAGATGTTTCCCTCCAGCACACTGCGTAACTTCATTCTCGTTGCCACACCCAGTATAGATCCCCGTTTGGGCGAGTATTCCTTCCCGGAAATCTGCCAGCTGATCCAATATCAGATGAAATTGCAAATCACACCCAAAAATATGGCTGCAATGATCGCAAAAAATGTCGGCGATGAAAAGCCCTTTCTGCTTCGCATCACGCCACTGTTTATTAAGAATATCGTTATTAAAACAATTTTCGACGCAGTTGGTGAGAAGAAATCCTGCTTCTGCTTTTCAAACCTGGGCATCGTGAATGTACCTGCAGCTTTCGCTCAATTCGTGGAGCGAATGGATTTTGTCATCGGAACACAGGCGCAAAGTCCCTATAACATTGGTGCTCTGACCTATGGCGAGAAACTTTACCTGAATATGATCCGCAATATTGCATCTCCCGTTTTGGAGCGGGAACTGTACCTGATTTTGAAGGAACTGGGGATCCGCACCTGTGCGGAAAGTAACACCAGACCGATTGGAGAATCTTATGTATTGTATTAACTGTGGTATTGAGTTGTCCAAAGGGCAGGCAATCTGTCCGATTTGCAGGACAAAAGTAAATCATCCGGATTTCCCGGCAGATCCGGAACTGTCTACCTATCCGGCAAGACCCTTTCAATCCGAGGAATATAACCGCCGGGGTTTACTGTTCGTGCTCACTGTGCTATGGGGGCTGATCGTTGCACTTCCCCTGCTGCTGGAAAGTATGATTCTCGGTCGCATTGGGTGGTCCGGCTATGCCGCAGGGGGAATTGCTTTTGCATACATTTTGCTGATTCTCCCTACCTGGTTTCGCAATCCAAACCCGGTGATTTTTGTTCCCTGCGATTTTGCCGCCGCAGCTCTGCTGCTGCTTTACATTGACCTGAAAACCGGCGGCAGCTGGTTTCTGTCCTTTGCCTTTCCTGTAACCGGAATGCTAGCTGTCATCATCACTGCGATCTGCGCACTCTGGCGTTATCTGCGGCGGGGTCGGCTGTATATCCTGGGCGGCGGTCTGATCGCCCTTGGGCTGTTTTCTGTGTATTTGGAATTTTTTATCTGTTTTACCTTTGCTTCTGTGAAATTTATCTTCTGGTCTTTGTACCCCCTTGTGGTTTTACTAACGCTGGGCTTGATGGTTATCACGATTGCCGTTGTAAAGCCATTCAAGGAATCCTTGCGCAAATACTTTTTCCTGTAATGGTGGGAGGGCTGGCCGTGGCAAGAGAAGAAAAAGCAATCTTTACCAATATGTGTATGATCACAGACGACTGTGGCAATATCCTCGTTCAGGACAGAAAAAACCCGGATTGGCCCGGCATCACCTTCCCCGGCGGTCATATTGAACCCGGCGAATCCTTTGTGGAATCCGTCATCCGGGAGGTAAAAGAAGAAACCGGGCTGGATATTGAAAACCCGGTACTTTGCGGAACAAAGCAGTTTCAAGATGACGGCGACATCCGATATGTGGTGCTGTTTTACAAAGCTGGCCGTTTTTCCGGCACACTCCGTTCTTCCAGCGAAGGGAATGTTTTCTGGATTCCCCGAAAGGATCTGCCAAATTACCGTCTGGCCATCGACTTTGAAGAAATGGTTCAGATTATGGAATCCGACAGGATGAGTGAATTTTACTACTATCAGGAAGACGGCACTTGGAAACGAAAGCTGCTGTAAAAATGTCTACAATACATGTGGGGATCAGGCGATGAGCCTGATCCCCACATATATTATAGAACCGTTATTATTCAACTGTTACGGATTTGGCAAGATTTCTTGGCTTATCCACATCACAACCGCGGTTTACCGCAATATAGTAGCCCAAAAGCTGTAGCGGGACCAAGGCAAGGCTGGGCTGCATCAGCGAATCTACCACAGGTACTGCCACAACACTATGGGCCTGTTTTGCCGCTTCCTCTGCCAGATCCTCCAGTGTCAGGCAAAGTACCTCGCCGCCACGGGCAGTAACTTCCCGGACATTGGCAATGGTCTTATCAAACAGATGCCGGACCGTTGTCACCGCCACCACCATAGTGCCGTTCTCAATCAGCGAGATTGAGCCATGCTTCAGTTCGCCTGCAGCGTAGGCCTCACTGTGAACATATCCGACTTCCTTCAGCTTTAAGCTTCCTTCCAAACAGACCGCGCTGTCAATATTTCTTCCGATATAGAAGGCATTGTCGTGATGGCACAATCTGTCTGCGTGTGCTTTCATTTCGGCAAGCCGCTCCTCAGACAGCATCTGCTGGACATATTCCGGCAATTTTTCCAGTTCGGCAACCCAGCGGTCATAAGTCTCGGCGCCCACCGTACCCAAGACCTCTGCCATATACACATTTAAAAGATAAATCACAGCAAGCTGTGTCATAAAGCCTTTGGTCGTAGCAACAGCGATCTCCGGGCCTGCCCAAGTATAAATAATCTGATCTGCTGCCTTCGCAATGGCTGAACCCACTACATTGACGATCGCCAGTGTCCGGGCACCGCAGCGCTTCGCTTCCCGGACAGCAGCCAAGGTATCCGCAGTCTCGCCGGATTGGCTGATGGCAACGACCAATGTTTCCGCGTCCAAAATGGGCTCGCTGTAACGGAACTCTGATGCCAAAACCATTTCAGTTGGAATGCGGCAATGCTTTTCAAAAATATACTTTGCGATACAGGAAACATAGTAAGCAGAACCGCAGGCAACAAGGTAGATCCGTTTCAGACTCTTCAGATAATCTTCCGACAGAGAAACATCGCCAAAGGTCACTTTCCCTTTCTGGATGCAGGGGCGAATGGTTCTTTCCAGAGCCTTTGGCTGCTCCATAATCTCTTTCAGCATAAAGTGGTCATAACCGCCACGCTCTGCAGCAGACAGTTCCCAGGTAATGGTTTCCCGTTTTTTCTCTACGGTGTTGCCGTCCTTATCAAAGAATGTAACGGAATTTGAGTCAAACAGGGCCATTTCTCCGTCATTCAGGTATGCGACAGTACGGGTATACTTCAAAATCGCAGGCACATCGGAAGCGATGAAGTTTTCCTTCTCACCAAAGCCGAAAATCAGCGGAGAATTCTGTTTTACCGCCACAATCTTATCCGGCTCATCCGCGCATAGAATGCCCAGTGCATAACTTCCTTCCAACCGTGAAACCGCTTTTCGGACAGAGTCCATCAAATCGCCGGTCTCATCGTAATACAGACCGATCAAATTGGCAATAACCTCCGTGTCAGTTTCTGACTGGAAGGTGATCCCTTGGGCACGAAGTTGCTCATGGAGCCGGGCTTCGTTTTCAATGATACCATTATGGACCAGTACGATCTTTCCGGAATTGGAAATATGGGGGTGGCTGTTAATATCCGAAGGTGCGCCATGGGTCGCCCAGCGGGAATGGCCAATACCAACAACGCCGCAAAGTGCCTTGCCGCCGTCCACCATTTCACTCAGATTTGTTAATCTGCCCTTCGACTTTGCAATTTTTAATCCGTCAGCCGTGCTGACACAAACACCGGCGGAATCATAGCCCCGATATTCCAGCTTGGACAGTCCGTCCAGCAAAATCGGAGCCGCTTGAGATTTACCGGTATAACCAACAATTCCACACATTGCAGAATCCTCCAAATCAAGGCTTACTTTTATCTTTTTCCATTTTACACTATTTTTGTGCACATTTCAACTCTTTTGTGAAAAAATATGTATATTATTTTTCTTCGGTAAAAAAGTTGATGGTATCTGTACACAGTGCAGAAATCGAATTCAGTTCTTTTATGGATATTAGGCTTGCACCCATTTGCGCCAATTCCTTCGCACCGGCGGAGTCATCATCAAAACAGAAAACATCGCTCCAGCTTCGGTTTAGATTTTTTACAGTTCCGCTCCACGTTCCGCCGCGACCTACATCCGTCTGTGCAACGAAGATCTTTGCCCCAAGGCAGTGGATCAGCCTGTTGCGGCTGTGGGCCCGCTGTGCAGAAAAGGCTGCATCAAAATCTTCCTCGCTAATATAAAGAACATTTTTTTGCATAACCTTGTTGGTTAGCGAATCCGCACATACACATATTACCCGACCGCCGTGAACCAGGCAGGCTTCCTGAGCTGTTTTGTCGGCGCCACGGGCATTCCCTGAAACCAATGTGTATCCCTGTTTTGCCGCCTGAATGCCCACCTCCCGGGCAAAAGCAGCGTTCTCCGGCCGAATGTTGCGGCTTCCCACAAGACCGATCATCGGTGTTTCCAGTAAAGCAGTGTCTCCTTTAACCCAAAGGCAGCCCGGTGCCTCAGCGTCCAGCTTTTTTCGGATTTGCCCGGGATAGCCGCTGTTGATCCGGGTCAGGGGGAAACAATCCATTCTTTGGGCCCATTTCAAATATCGTTCAAGTAACTGAGTGTCTGAGAGCAAGCCAAGTACCCGCTGCGCCAGTTCTTCACTGCAGCCAACTGACGCAAGATCAGCAATCGTTAATTCCCGGTTTTGCACCGGCAGCGGCATTTGTTTCATTCGTTCCGTCAGTGTGCGCAGCTGCGCTACTGTCAGCGGATGTCTTGCAGCATCTCCTAAAGTGCAGGTAAGCAGCAGGAAGCCCTGCTCCACCGTTCTCATCTGAAACGCTTCTTTACCGGCGGCTGCTGTTTAACCGGTTCTTCCGTCAGCGTGCCGTCCTCGCCCAGAAGCATAGGCTTAATGGAGAAATTACAGAATTTGGCGATCTCATCGAGCTTTGCTTTTTCCGGAAAGTTTCCTATCATAGAATATGCACTTCCCTTCCGCTTGGCTCTACCGGTTCTGCCGATTCTGTGCACATAGTATTCGTTTTCGTCAGGAATATCGTAATTGACCACGCAATCAACATCGTCTACATCGATACCACGGCTGGCAACATCCGTGGCGATCAGGATCGCCAGTTTGCCATCCCGGTATTTTTGCATCGTTTTTTCCCGCTGACTCTGGCGGATATCACCGTGAATGCAATCAGCATCCATCCCCGCCCGACGGAAATCATCACTGAGACGCTGGCACATATGCTTTGTATTACAGAAAATCATCACCCGTTCAAAGCCCTGGGATCTGATCAGCCGCAACGTGGTTTCCGCTTTCTGAAGTGGGCTGACTGTCAGGCAGTACTGATCAATATCCGGGCGATCTTCCTGCTTGGGTTCCACCGTGATCTCCACTTCGTCCCGCTGGTACATCCAGGAAACGGTCATCACCT
>CAYVSU010000051.1:0-10846 GCA_964454215.1 uncultured Oscillospiraceae bacterium
TCCACTCGGAGTAGTCCAGGCAGTCGGAAACCAGAGCCCAGATCAGCATGGTGAAGGCAACCTGACCCAGCAGTGTCGTGACATTCAGAATGGTATAGACATAGACGTTCTCGATATAGATGATCAACTTAATCAGGCTGAGTACAAAGCTCAAAGCACCGGTATACAGGATCACATCGCGTTTTCCGAATCGATCGACCATCTTGGGGATCAGGGGGAAGATCACGATCATAAAGGGCACAGCGAAGGCCATAGCGGCCGTTCCCATAGCAGCGTTGCCGTAAACCTCTTTGTAGATGTAGCCATAGGTCTGACTGGTACCTGTGATGGTCAGCATAGAGCCGATGGTAGCGACCATAACGCCGATCAGAGGTCGGTTCTTCAGAGCCATCTTCAGAACCTTCTTGAACTCAAACTTCTGCCCCTCGGCCTTTTCTTCGCGGACACGCTCCTTGGTCATGGTGCACAGCAGACTATAGCAGACAATGGAGCAGATGCCAAAAATCACAGCCAGCAGGGTAAAACGCTGGGGCAGGATTTGGTTATCCTTGTAGCAGACCAAGGGAACGATGCCTGTTCCAATGCCCACCAGAGCGCCGCCGATGGAGCGTGCGCGGGACAGCTTGGAACGCTGGACGGGTTCAACGGTAACCACATTTGCCATTGCGCCGAAGGGCATGGAGGTGCCGGTGTAGCTCATACCGAACAGAACATAAACAACGGCAACATAGGCATGCAGCAGGATTCCCTCGAAGGGGACTTTGCTGAAGCAGAGCACGCCGGACAGTGCCAGAGGGATCATAAACAGCTTGATCCAGGGGGTGAACTTATCCTTGCCCTTGCCCAGATGCCAACGGTCGGGGAAAGAACCGATGATGGGATCGTTGATGGCATCCCACAGACGAGCCACAAGGAATAAACCTGCCATCCAGGTTGCGTCAATTCCCAGTGCATAGGTACAGAACACCAGGAAGTATGCGTCTACGAACAGGTTTACAAAGCTGCCGGCCATATCGCCAAAGACATAGCCAAGCTCGTCCTTGCTGCTAAAAGGACGCACGGTAGTGTCGATTTTTGCCATTGCAAATCTCTCCTTTGCTTAATTTGTAAGCCGATGCAGTCAAGAATTCAGTCACCAAAATAGCAGGTACGGTGACAGTGCATCCCTATATTGGTCACAATGTAACAGGACGTTGGTCCCGCGTCTCCATACATACCCACTATAACAACACCACGGTAATAAATCAATGAGGCTGGATATCAAACCCATTATATCATACAACGAGAGACACTTCAACTAATTTACTACATACGATGCGCTGGCCGACGATGAGAAGTCTTTGGTCGATCCCGATGCCAAGGCTTAAGCCGACTGCCACCATCGTTGTCTCCTTAAAAGGAGTTTGACTGACTTTTGTTTTATCGCAGGGGATTCGGATTGCGATAGGAATCATTTCATATCTAAAAGCAGTGCTCTGTCATTCATTTGCTTGTACGGATGGAAAAACGGCAAAAAACTCGGAATTAACAAAATGCAAACATTTTATAAAAATCTCCAAAACAACTGATATCTACAATAAGGTTACAAAATTTAAAAGACAAACAAAGGAGATTACTATAATGTCTAAATTCACACAAACAAATGAAAAGATTGCTGAGAAGGTAGTTGGGGGCTACAAGAAGATCGAAGATAGTGTAGTGGAAGGCTACAAGAAGATCGAGACCAGTGTTGTAGAGGGCTTTGGCAAGGTCACAGACAAGTGCGTTGAAAAGCTCTTTGCCAAAAAAGGGGAATCTGTGGAGGAGGCTAAGCGGAGACTCACAGGCCAGGATAAGGAGTAATCAATTATTTATGAAACAACAGAGCAGAATTCCGGGATAATGAAAAACGTGCCACCGATTTTAATATTTCAGAAACAAAATGAAAACAACATATAAATGCGGCTGCTCTATAATACCACTATACAATGAACAAAACATATGAAGGAGTGCTTGATAATGAATAACAAACGCTATTATTTACTGACTGGTGCTGCGGGATTTTTGGGCTCCAATATCTGTGCCCAGCTGCTGCGTGAGGGCAAGAAGGTCCGAGCCCTGGTTTTGCCCAATGATAAGTCTGTTAAGTTCATTCCCAAGGAAGTGGAAGTGGTTATCGGTGACCTGTGCGATGAAGCTTCTCTGGAATCCTTTTTCACGGTGCCAGAGGGCTGCACTTCTGTCATTATTCACTGCGCTTCTATGGTTACCGTGGATCCCGTTTTCTCCGATAGGTTGATGGATGTCAACGTTGGCGGTACTCGAAATATCATATCCAAGACGCTGGCGCATCCTGAATGTGAGAAACTGGTTTATGTTTCCTCCACAGGCGCGATCCCTGAACAGCCCCACGGCACACCGATCACGGAAATCAGCAAGTTTACTCCGGTTGATGACAGAAAAGTTGTTGGCGCTTACTCTTTGAGCAAAGCCATCGCTACCCAGATGGTGCTGGACTCTGTGAAGGTTATGGGCCTGAAGGCCTGCGTCGTCCATCCCTCCGGCATTCTGGGCCCCAATGACCACGCTTTGGGCGAGACTACTCGCACCGTACTGCAGATCATCAAAGGCGAGATGCCGATGGGTATGCAGGGCAGTTTTAATCTGTGTGATGTTCGCGATCTGGCCGCCGGTACGATTGCTGCTGTGGACAAGGGGCGTGTGGGTGAGTGCTATATTCTGGCAAATGAGCCGGTGACTCTAAAGGAAATGTGCGATATGATCCGGCAGGAGTGCACAGCCAAGAAAATAAGCATTTATCTGCCGCTGGGTCTTGCCAATATGCTTGCCAAAATGCTGGAGAAGCAGGCGAAAAAGACTGGCAAAAAGCCCCTGATGACTACATTCTCCGTATACAACCTGGCCAGAAACAATGTGTTTGACTATTCTAAGGCACAGCAGGAATTGGGCTATACCACCCGTCCTTATCAGGAGACCATCCACGATGAAGTCCGATGGATGATCGAAGAAGGCCTAATTGAGGCGTAATGATCGCTAAATGAAGTGAATATAAAAAGTGCAGCTTCAAAAAATGCTGCACTTTTTACGGACCAGTATAAATGTAAACAAAACTTTAACATTCGTCTGTTATGATATATAATCATCTACGGAGGTGGCGTGATGTTCAAAATTTTGATTGTTGAAGATGATAAAGAACTGAATAAAACGGTTTGCTCCTTTCTGAACCACAGCGGATATGAAGCGACTGGATGCCCGAATGCTGCTGATGCATACGATGCACTCTATGAGAATATGTATGACCTGATTGTGTCGGACATTATGATGCCCGGTATTGACGGCTTTGAATTTGCAAGAAATGTCAGAGAGCTGAACGAGGATATTCCCATTCTGTTTATGACTGCCCGTGATGATATTGCTTCCAAGCAGAGGGGCTTCCGCATTGGAGTAGACGATTATATGGTAAAACCCATTGACCTGGATGAGCTTTTTTTGCGCATTGGCGCACTACTTCGGCGTGCCAAGATCGCTTCCGCCCGCAAACTGGAAATAGGCAAGTTCATAATGGATGCCGATGAGCGTACAGCTTATTTGGGTGATGTTGAAATTTCCCTGACAAACCGAGAATTCAGCATTCTTTATAAACTGCTCAGTTATCCGAAGAAGACCTTTACAAGAACACAGCTGATGGACGAATTTTGGGATGCCGATACGGAGACAGCTCCCAGAGCGGTGGATGTCTATATGACAAAACTCAGAAGCAAGCTGGCTGACTGTGAGGATTTTGAGATCAAGACTGTTCACGGTTTGGGCTATAAGGCGGTGATCAAGTGAAGAAAGGTGCTCGAGTAAAAAGCGTTCTCAAATGGATCAATCACTATTTTGTATTCTTTCTGCTTTGTTCCTTTGTTATCACCTGCTGCACGATGTTGTTTGTGACCACGCTTACTGACACATTGGATATTACCCTAACCGATGGCAATATCAGTGCTGCGGCTAAGATAACCTTCTTAAATGTAGCGCTTTTGAGTCTTATTTTTACGGTAATTGACAGTCTCCGCAGAAAAGTTACCGTAGAACGACCTGTAAAGCACATCACCGATGCCGCAGAGAAAATCATACAAGGTGATTTTTCAGTCCGGGTAAAGCCGCAAAGCAAATTCGGAACCGATGAAACCTTCAACCGTGTTATTGAATGCTTTAACAAGGTAGCGGAAGAACTGGGAGGCGTGGAAACATTACGTACCGACTTCATTGCCAATGTTTCCCACGAAATGAAAACGCCCCTTGCGGTGATGCAAAACTACGGAACACTTTTGCAGACCCCGGGTTTAAGTGAGGAAAAGCGGATTGCCTATGCAAAAGGTGTAGCCGATGGCTCGCGCCGTATGGCAGATATGATGACTAACATTCTGAAACTCAATTGCCTTGAGAATCAGAAGATATACCCACAGGTATCGGAATTTGATTTGGGCGAACAACTTTGCGAGTGTCTCTTGCAGTATGAAAATGTGTGGGAAAAGTCACAGATCAAAATTGAAACAGACATTGCTGAAAATATAAAAGTGAAAGCGGATGCAGAGCTTTTAAGCCACGTTTGGAATAACCTGTTTTCCAATGCATTTAAGTTCACCCCGCCTGGTGGAACGGTTACTGTTTCCCTTTCCACAACCGAGCATCACGCCATTGTAAAGGTGAGCGACACTGGATGCGGTATGACGGCTGATGTAGGCGCACATATCTTTGAAAAATTCTATCAGGGCGATACCTCTCACTCCACACAAGGCAACGGACTCGGTCTTGCTTTGGTTAAAAGAGTCGTTGACATTATGCAAGGCGAGATCGGAGTGGAGAGTGCGGTCGGCAAGGGGTCCACTTTCACCGTTAGAATACGGAGGGCTTAATATGCTGTGGAAGAAAATCGGGACGGCCTTACTCTTTCCGCACATTGCCATTATGATTATTCTCATTCCAATTGCTGTCGTCTTCTTGGTGTATTCGATGGCATTTTTAGGCGCAGAGTCGCTTGTTGCGATTAGCTCCTATGTGCTCGCGTTTTACACATTGACTGTTTGGTGTATCAAGATACCGCACTTGATTCAGTTTTGTAAGACATTTCAAAAGGAAAATAAGTACGCAAGGATCTGGAAGGACAATGCAAGGCTGAGAATGAATGCATCTCTTTACGGAACGCTGATTTGGAATACTGCGTACGCTCTGCTTCAGCTGGGAATGGGATTTTGGCATCATACATTTTGGTTCTATTCCTTGGCAGGATATTATATTTCGCTTGCTGTGATGCGGTTCTTTTTGGTGCGCTATACAAGAAAATATATGCCCGGCGAAAAAATGCTGGAGGAGCTGCGGAAATACCGTGCATGCGGGATTGTGTTTCTCATTATGAATCTGACGATCTCTCTTATGATCTTCTTTATGGTGTATTGGAACAGAACCTTCCATCATCACGAAATTACCACAATTGCATTGGCGACCTACACATTTACTTCATTTACATTGGCTATCGTAAACATGCTTCAATACCGCAAGCATAACAGTCCAATATATTCGGCATCAAAAGCGATCAGTTTGGCGTCAGCGTGTGTGTCGATGCTGACACTTGAATCAACCATGATAACCACCTTCGGTGACGGAACAATGACCTTAGCCGAACGGCGCACTTTGCTTGGCGTGTCCGGCGGCGTAATATCTGCATTTATCATTGCTATGGCGATTATTATGATTGTGCAGGGAACAAATAAAATAAAACTGTTAAAGACAGTGAAGGAGTAACCCTATGGAGAACAGAGAAAAAGATACATTTAACTACACCTACTCTGCAAAAGAGCAGGAAGAAATCAAAACTATCCGCAAAAAATATGTGACACCCGAAGTAACTGAGGACAAGATGGCACAGCTGCGTCGCCTGGATGCTGCTGTTACACAGAAAGCCACAACCGCTTCCTTGGCACTCGGTATTATCGGTGCACTCATTATGGGAATCGGAATGAGCCTTATTATGACCGATATTGGTAAAATGCTTGGTACGACCCTTGCGATGGTTATCGGCGTTGGCGTTGGCATCGTCGGGATTATACTTGCGAGCGCGGCCTATCCCGTCTATAACCGCACACTCAAGAAAGAAAGAGAAAAGATCGCTCCAGAAATTATTCGGCTTAGCGACGAACTGCTGAAATAAGGCAGTTGAAATGGAATATTTTGTCGTAAAAGGCAAAAGAAA
The DNA here is from genome assembly GCA_964454215.1 of uncultured Oscillospiraceae bacterium. Lineage (GTDB taxonomy): Bacteria > Bacillota > Clostridia > Oscillospirales > Oscillospiraceae > Faecousia. The sequence continues at coordinate 6,236 of CAYVSU010000051.1, forward strand.
CGATCCTGCAACCGTAAGGCTGCGGGATCGTTTTACAGGATGACAATCACCGTCGTATCGCTCTGTGATAGCAGAACAAACGAAAATATAAAGAAAGGTTTGTATAGTCTGCACAATGGAATAATGCCAATGAAATCGGGAATGCTATTGGCACCATTCAGGAGGGAAATGCAATGATTGAACAAGATACAATTAAACTGCTGCGAGAGTGTGACGCAGGAATCAAAATGGGCATTGCATCCATTGAGGATGTAGAGACCCACGTAAAAAACGACGATTTTCGCGGAAATTTGCGCCGCTGCAAAGAAGAGCACGAGGCATTGCAGACGGAAATTCAGGGCCTTTTGGGAAAGTACGGGGATGAGGGTAAGAATCCCAATCCCATTGCAAAGGGTATGTCGTGGATGAAGACCAATATGAAGCTGGGGATGGATGAATCCGATGCAGTGGTAGCAGATCTGATGACAGACGGCTGCAATATGGGTGTCAAATCCCTGAGCAAGTACCTGAATCAGTACAAGGCAGCAGACGAACAGTCCAAGGACATTGCCAAACGGCTCATCAAGCTGGAAGCCCAGCTTGCGGAGAATGTAAGAGGGTACTTGTAAAGTCCAAAGCGTGACAAAAAGGCAGGGCGGTTCATTTTCCTCCCTGCCATATTTTTATGTCAAATGGCACAAAGCCAATCATCCTGCTTGGATTCCTGAAAAGCGAGAAGCTGTTCAGAAAAATCGGGAAAAGCCTGGGATATCCGTCCGATGCCTTGACAAAAAGGATCAATGAACCTTTTTTTGGCGGAAACCTGTAACCAGACCCCTTCAGTGCCTGGCTGTGTCCGGCTGACGATCTGGCTAAAGTTGCAAAACTGTGTCCATTGGTCCGACAAGAGCGATTGTTTTAATTTTTGAATGACGGTCTGTTCCTGTGAATATAGATCTGATTCTAAAAGGATGCCTGCTTCAATTGCGCGTTTCAAAAGCTCAGCCAACCACTGCATAGCATAGCGGTCCGGGTCAGACGCATAGATTTTTGAGCATTCCAGGGCGGCCTTTGCGAATGCGTGTGCAAGTTCCGGAGTGCGGAATACAAGCTCAGCATCACCGTGCTCATTCGTTCCAACAATCAGATCGTGATAGTATTTTGCGGCCTGCTCTCTTTTGATGATTCTGAAATTCACAGCATTTCCCAGAGTGTATTCCAGGCGGTCTGCGGAAAGCTTGGGGGCGTTGTTGTCTGCAATGGGATAACGGTGGTAGTTCGAGACTGCGTCGATAGAAAGACCGTATGTGTTCAGTACCCCGCACAGGGATTCTGAATTTCGGACCAATTCTTCTGTTCCTTTCTCAGTGCTTTCCTGTGACATATGATCACCTCGGAGAAAGTCCACCACATGGGCAAAAGCCGGTGTAGCGATATCGTGGAGCAGGCCGGACATTGCCTGCACCATATCTCCGGTAAAATGCCAAACGGTCAGCGCGACGCCCATACTGTGATCGTAGCGGGAATAGGGGGAGATGTCTTTGAACAGTGAAAAATTTGTATATTCGCAGCCGCAGTTCATACCAATATCCTGAAGTCGCTCCAGAACAGGCGTTTTTGCTGCATCAGCGAGAAAATCCGGCACATCGCAGTGATAGATATCCCATAACTTCAAGACTGCATCCCCCCGCTACTGTACAAGGTGGTTAAGTATTCTGCGATTCCATCTTCGTCGTTACTTCCGATCACCACATCAGCAGCTGCCTTTACCGCGTCTATCGCATTACCCATAGCAACACCGGTTCCGCAAAGCTTGAGCATTCCAATATCCGGCGCATCATCGCCAAATGCGGTTATGTCTTTTAATGTAATGCCGCAGGCTTTGCATACCAGTTTGATCGCGTTATCTTTTGTGGCGTCTTTTTTTGTGAATTTGTACCAGGCACTTCCGGCGAATCGAAGACAGTCGCAATCCGGAAGTGATGCTGCCAGCTTGGCAGCCAGTGAATTATCAAAGATCTCTACGCAGAATTTCAGTGCCTTCTCTGAATATTCAGCAAAATCTGTATAGATTGTTTCTCCCCAGGTGGAATCGGCCTTGTTTGGGTCTTCCTTGTAATTCCAGTAGTGGTGCTCCAGGGTATCGATGGTGATCTCGCAATCTGCGCCGCAGATATCTCTGGCGCAAGCAATCATAGACCGGGTTTCCTCCACTGAGAATTCTGCTGCATAAATGTAATTATCCTGATATTTGACTACGGCACCGCCGCTGGAAATAAGAAGGTCCGGCTTCAATTTCGGTAAAAATGCCATGCAGTTGTGCTCGGCACGTGATGTGGAAATACCAATCAAAATGCTCTGTTCTCTGCATTTGCAGATTGCCTGCAGAGTGGGCGCAGAAATGGTTTTGTCGCTACGCAGCAACGTTCCGTCCAAATCAAATAATAAAAGCTTCATAGACATTTCTCATTCGTTGAAATTGCTTCAGTGCTGGTACATCATTTCTTCGTTTTTCTGGCGTAGATCTTGGCAAGACCGCCTTCGCTGGTTTCCCGGAACTGGTGGTTCAGGTTAATGCCGGTGTCATGCATTGCCCGGCAGACCATATCGTAACTGATATTTCGGGAACCAGTGAGGAAATAGCTGAGATTGCAGGCGTTCATAGCACGAATGGCTGCCACTGCGTTGCGCTCAATGCAGGGAATTTGCACAAGACCGCAGATGGGATCGCAGGTCAGACCCAAATGATGCTCCATTGCAACTTCTGCAGCATACTCCACCTGATCCAGATCCTGTCCGTAAAGCTCAGCCAAAGCCGCTGCGGCCATAGAGCAAGCGGTGCCAATTTCTGCCTGGCAACCGCATTCTGCGCCTGAGATGGAGGCATTGCGCTTAGTAAGAGAGCCGATAATGCCGGCAGTGGCAAGTGCACGGAGAATCTTATCGTCGGGGAAACCTTTAGTATCCTGAGCATACTTCAAAACTGCCGGCAGGACGCCGCACGCGCCGCAGGTTGGGGCGGTAACGATTGTGCCGTTGTCTGCGTTCTGCTCTGCTACAGCGTAAGCATAGGCGGCAATCAACTGAAATTCCTTCAGTGAAGGAATATCCTCGTGGGGCACCTGGTCATACAAGTATTTGGCTTTTCGCTGCACTTTCAAGCCGCCGGGCAGCACACCGGTGGCAGAAAGACCGTCAGCAATGGCCTGTTTCATCGTGTCCCAAACGGTTTGCAGGAAAGACCAAATATCTGTGCCCTCGTTTAGTTCAACATAGTCGCTAAGCTTGTCAATATAGCGCCATTTGCAGAAGTCTGCAACTTCTGCGAAGGAGTTTTCGGGATAAACCTCAGGAGAATCTAAATGGGAATGGCCGGGAATACGAATATCGCCGCCGCCAACGGATTCGACTCGCAGACTGGCAGTTTTCTCGCCGCCTTTTAAAGCAATGAAGTCCAAAGTGTTGGGGTGAGAGTCCGTCAGCGCATCGTCCGAGAAAATGATTTCTGTGGGGTAGGGGGAGAGTACCTGGCGAATGACCCGATCTGTGCCGTGCCCTACGCCGGTTTTGCTTAAGGAACCGTAGAGAATCACCTGAAACGCATCTGCGTCGGGGTGCTCGCTCCGAAAATACTGGGCGGCTCGCTCCGGTCCCATAGTATGGGAGGAGGAAGGACCTTTACCAATTTTATAAATATCGCGGATGGATTTCATAATGAACCTCCGTATTTCTGTATTTCTCTTTCAGTATAGCAAATTCCCCGGAAAAATACAATGGGAAATGTATGTTTGCCTACAGGCCTTTTTTAATTGCCTCCAAGCTCAATTCTCCCGCCAGCTTGAATAGGGCATCAGTCAGTACTGTTTCCAACGGGACACCTGCAGCCAGTGCGACCCGGGTATAAAAAAGAGCCACAGACGGCTCCAAAGACAATGTAACCTGTGTCATAATGGCACTCCGTTTCTGAAAAAACTGTATTTCATCCTATGCAGACTCTTGACAGGTGTGCTATAATGACTGGAGATAAATTGGAAACACTGAGAGGATGAAATATTATGGCTAAGGATAAAAAAGTAGAGCAGATCACCGATATGGAGGTTGATTTTGCTCAGTGGTTTACCGATGTGTGCAAGAAGGCACAGCTCATCGACTATTCCTCCATTAAGGGCGTGTTTATTTACCGGCCCTATGGCTATGCGATTTGGGAAAATATTCAGCACATTCTGGATGCGGAATTTAAAAAACAGGGCGTTGAGAATGTTTATATGCCCTTGCTGATTCCTGAAAGCTTGCTGCAGAAGGAGAAGGACCACGTGGAAGGTTTTGCTCCTGAGTGCGCCTGGGTCACCTATGGTGGCAGTGAAAAGCTGGAGGAGCGCTACTGTATCCGCCCCACTTCCGAAACAGTGTTCTGCGAGCATTTTGCAAATGTTCTGCAGTCCCACCGGGATCTGCCTATGAAGTATAACCAGTGGTGCAGCGTTCTGCGCTGGGAGAAGACTTCCCGTCCCTTCCTGCGTCACCGGGAATTTTTGTGGCAGGAGGGTCATACCATCCACGCAACCGCAGAGGAAGCAAAGGAATTCACCGAGACCATGCTGAATGTCTACGCCGACTTCTGCGAGAATGTGC
>CAYVSU010000052.1:0-10253 GCA_964454215.1 uncultured Oscillospiraceae bacterium
GATACCTTCCTTCATTTTGTTCACCTCTTTCTTATCATGTAAAAGGGCATAATACGCCCTAGCAATCTTTAATCGCCCGGATATCATAACACACGAATGCGTGGAATGCAAGTGTTTTTTTTACTTTTTTTCAAAAAACTCTGCCGGTATCAGTCGATCCTTAAACAGAACTCCCGATTCTTCTCACTGATCTCCCTAAGAGCACAACAAAGATTACCAACCGCCACTACAATGACACGGATCTTAAAAAGCCCAGTTGCCACCCCGGAAGATGGGAACGACCTTGCCGTTCTCACAAATGGCATCAATATTCATACTGTCGCAGCCGATCATAAAATCCTCGTGGATCATAGAATCATTGATACCAAGAGCGCGGCACTCATCCAGTGTCTTGCTGTGATGGTCCCGGATGGTATCGGCAAAGCCCATACCCACTGCCAGATGGCAGGCTGCATTCTCATCAAACAAGGTGTTGTAATACAAAATGCCGCTTTCGCAGATGGGACTTCTCTGGGGCACCAGAGCACATTCGCCCAAATACCGGGCGCCCTCATCCATATTCAGCATCGTTTCCAGAAGTTCTGCTCCCTTCTCCGCACCGGACTCCACAACTTTGCCGCCTTCAAAGCGCATAAAGAAATTTTCTATCAGCTGGCCGTTGTAGGATAGAGGTTTGGTGGAATACACGATACCCTCTGCCTCACCCTTCTTAGGAGAAACGAAGCACTCCTCGGTAGGAATATTGGGGTTGAAGAAAATGCCTTGACGGGACACTTCACCGCCGCCGCAGAAAACGGCTTCGGGAATCATACCAACGGTCAGATCTGTACCGTTGTCAGCAGTGTAGTGCAGTTGACGGATACCCAGATTGTTCAGATAATCACAGCGGGTCTTCAGATCGGCATTATGCTTCTCCCAAGCCTTAACGGGATCCTCGTCTACCCGGGAGGCAGACAAGATTGCCTCCCACAGCTTTTCCATTGCCACGCTGGTACGCTCGCCGGGAAACACCTTCTTGGCCCAGGCCTTGCCGGGCACCGCAGCGATGCACCACTGCTGTTTGCCCTCTCGCTGGTCGATATAGGGCTTCATAATCGGATAGATCTTCTGTCGTGCCTTGGCAGCCTTTTCCATATTCATCCCTTTCAAGCCATCGGGATCTTCGGAAATAATGTGCAATCTGGCAGGCAGGGTATCGCACCAATGCTGCTGGCGGACCTTTTGCCACTGCTCCACAGTAGCCATCGTTTTCACAGACTGATAGCGGTTGTGAACTCGATCCAGCGGCTGATAATTCCAGTAGACGATGACCTCCCGGGCTTTTGCCTTGTAGCATTCCTCAACCACCATCTTCACGAATTCCGGCTGATCCAGATCTGCATAAACCTGTACATCCTGCCCTTTCTGCACATTGATGCCGCAGCGAACGATCAGACGGGCATATTCTCTTAAAACGGTCTTTTTCATAATTTTGCTCCTTTGCAGATTTTTCATTATCGTAACAGATTTTACCCAAAAGGTCAACGATTGTTGCAAAGTTTTAAAATAGGGAGTATAATTTAAGATAATTGAAGTAAAGGATTGTTTATAGCACGATGCAAAATAATATGGATGCCATTCTGAGAGCCGTTAGCCCCGCAGGAATCTCCTGGCAAAATCAACCGACCTACGGCAATATGTGCCTTTGTGCCAGGAGATCGCCGCATCAGGACTTTACCACTCCACGCAATGATATAGTAGAGGTGATTTAGTCCCAACAAATTTGCTGTGCAAAACAAATATTTACATAACCAAGGGTGATACGTATGCTGACAAAAGAACAATTCCATAAAAAAATAGTAGAGGGTATCCGTTTTCTGGACGGTGCCACCGGCTCTAATTTGAGAAAGCTGGGTATGCCAAAGGGCGTTTTTACTGAGGAATGGGTATTGGCGCACCCGGATGTGCTGGTGAATTTGCAGCGTCAGTACGTAGCCGCCGGCAGCCAGATCCTGTACGCTCCCACCTTCCAGGCGCAACCCATTGCTCTGAAAAGCATCTGCCTTGACCGGCAGACCGAGGCCATCAACGCCCATCTGGTGGCTCTTTCCCGGTCAGCCGCTCCCGATTGTCTGATCGCCGGCGATCTAACCACCCTTGCAGCCTTCTGCGAAAGTTGGAATCCAGACAATTTTGATCTGTTGGTGGAAAATTATCGCCGCCAAATCCGAGGGCTTATAGACGGCGGCGCAGATCTTTTGGTAGCGGAGACGCTGATGTACCGGCAGGAGGCAGAGGCGATATTGACCGCCGCTGAACTGGAGCAGGCGGGTGCAGTAATGTACAGCTTCACGATGACAGCCGACGGTTCCCTTTTCTCTGGTCCGGAAGCAGGTCCCATTCTTCGGGATTTGGAAGAAAACGGTGCCGCCGCCGTGGGTTTTAACTGCGTGGGAGCAGACCGGATGACACCTTATCTTGTGAGCAAACTGCGAAGATTTGTCTGCGGTCCTCTGTTGTGTAAGCCTAACGCAGGAAATCCCGTTATAGACACCAACGGTGTCGCTCAATATGATATGAATCCTGAAGATTTTGCAGAAGTAATTCGCCTGTGCCGAGAAAACGGCGCTACCTTATTGGGCGGCTGCTGTGGCACGGACCCTTCCTATATCGCTGCTGTGACTGGATTTGCGTCTTTTTGAGTCCCGCTGCGTAACGGATGCTTTTTGTATTTTCAATAAAAAACCGGGACTAACTTGACGATTTGCTGTATATGTACTATTATTGTTTTATGTGTATTAAGCTTGAAGGAGGTCACTATAATGCATAAACAAGCCCCTCGCAAAGCAAAGCCTGACTGGAAAAAGTTAACCGTTTCCGGTATCGCTTTACTTCTGGTTGTTGTTTTGATAGCCGGTCTGATCAGTATGATAGTAAATGTAGCATAAGCCCGGGCCGGATACATTCGTCATAAAGGCAGATATCCTCTTGACTTTCCATCCGATCTCTGCGCGCTCACCCTACCGAGCCCTACTGGTGTAACCCTTCTGATTACCAAGAAGCCTTATTTTTAATCTAAACTGCGGAGCAGGAACTTCCTGCTCCGCAGTTTTCTTAACAAGAACACAAAAAATCCCCGGATGCCGGGGATTTCATTTTTCTCAAATTTCCTGTCTGCCTTCCAATGCCCGTGAAAGGGTCACTTCGTCAGCATACTCCAATTGGCTGCCCACCGGCACACCGTAGGCAAGGCGGGTTACCTTGACCTCCATTGGCCGCAGAAGGCGGGAAATATACATTGCCGTCGCTTCACCCTCTGTATCGGGATTGGTGGCCATAATGACCTCCCGGACCTGTCCGGAAGCCACACGCATTAAAAGTTCCCGGATCTTAATATCATCCTGGGTTACGTGATTCAGCGGAGAAATCACGCCGTGAAGCACGTGATAAACGCCGCTAAACTCCCGGCTGCGCTCCATTGCGATCACATCCTTCGGTTCTGCCACAACGCAAATGAGGCTCTGATCCCGCAAATCATCATCGCAGATAGGACAGACATCGCGATCTGTCAAATTTTGGCAAACCGGGCAGGTATGAACGGTTTTCTTTGCACTGACAATGGCATCCGCAAAATTCTGCGCTTCTTCCTCAGGCAGACTCAAAACATAAAACGCCAGCCGCTGGGCGGTTTTTCCGCCGATACCAGGCAGCCGTGCAAATTGGTCTGCCAGTTCCTGCAGTGCCGCTGGGAAATACTGCATAATGCCTCCTTAGAACAGACCGCCCAAATTCAGACCGCCGGTCAAACGGGACATATTATTGGCAGCCTCTGTGTCCGCAGTGCGCATAGCCTCGTTAACGGCTGCGATCACCATATCCTGCAACATTTCCACATCGTCAGGGTCCACAGCTTCGGGCTTGATCTGGAGGTCCACCAGTTCATGCTTGCCGTTGACCGTTGCGCTGACCATACCGCCGCCGGAAGTAGCTGTGTAGGTCTTGGTCTCCTGCTCTTCCTGCATACGGATCAATTCCTGCTGCATTTTCTGAGCCTGCTTCATCATCGCAGCCTGATTCATACCGCCGGGCATTCCCCGGAAATTATTCTTTGCCATTTTGTTTCTCCTTGTTATTCCTTAATCGTAATAATATCGCTGTGATCTCTGCCAAAGCGCATCAGTCGGTCCATTGCTGCGGTATTTTGAGGCTTTGCCGTTTCATCCATAGCGATCGCCGCTACGGGCCGACCCAAAATAGCCGAGGCTTTTCTGCCCACAATGGACAAAATTTCCGGCTTATTGACCATTTCCAGCGTAAAAGGATTGCTGCATCGCAAAACCACTTGCCTGCCCTGCAAAACGCCTTTCACCGGGGAATTGGGTGTGGTTGCGAAGAAGCCGGATACCGGAGGACGCAGTTCTCTGCGCACTTCAGCTACCAAATCCGGCCAAAAGCCCATAGGCTCTTCACTTTGCAGGAGAGCAGGCGCTTCCTCCATTGCAGGCGGCGCGTCCGCGTCTGTCAGCATTGGGGGACATTCCGCAACCGGTTCTTCCCGGGGGACTGCCTGCGGCGCCGTTGCAAAACTGCCGCTTTTTACAGTTTCCTCCAGCCGGGAAAGCCGGGCATTCAAGCTTTGGATGTCCATCTGCAGTTCCGGTTGGCAGAGGCTGATGATGCAAAGTTCCGCATCCAGCCGCCTACTGGCGCTGCGGGTGAAGCCGTTGGCAGTCTTTTCCAGCTGCTCCATAATCCGCACCAGTTCACCGCCGGAGAAAACTTTGGCAAGCTGAGCGGCTTCGGAATCGGAAGTCACGCCGGACAGCATCGCAATACCACCCTCCGGTGCAGTTTTCAAAATCAAAAGGTCACGGGTCAGGCAGGCAAGCTCATCCAAAAGTGCGCCCATATCCTTTCCATCGGCGTACAGTCTGTTAAACAATTCCAAAGCCTTTTTCGTATCGTGACGGGCAATGTAGCCCATCAACTCTCCGCATTTTTGCTCACCGGCAATGCCCAAACACTCGTAAGCCCGTCCCGCTGTCAGTTCGCCAGCCGTCGCCGAAGCGCACTGGTCCAGCAAACTCAAGCCGTCACGCATACCGCCGTCCGCCATTCTGGCCAGAACCTTGGCCGCGCTGTCATCCAGGTCAATGTTTTCCTGATATGCCACATATTGCAGCCGTGCGGCAATATCCTCCTGGCTGATCCGCCGGAAAGAGAAGCGCTGACACCGGGACAAAATAGTGGCAGGAACTTTGTGCAGTTCCGTCGTAGCAAGGATAAACAGCAAATGCTCCGGCGGCTCTTCAATGATCTTCAGCAGCGCATTGAAAGCAGAAATGGAGAGCATATGTACCTCATCGATGATATATACCCGCATTTTCACCTGAGAGGGGCTGTAAACCGCGTCGTCCCGCAGATCGCGGACATTATCAACACCGTTGTTGGAAGCGGCATCGATCTCCAATACATCCATACAGGCACCGGAATCAATGGTGCGGCAAGATGTACAGCAGTTGCAGGGATTGCCATCCTGGGGATTCAGGCAGTTAACTGCTTTGGCAAGAATTTTTGCGCAGGAAGTCTTACCCGTGCCGCGGGAACCGGTGAACAGATAAGCGTGGCTCATCTTCCCGGTCAGGAGTTGGGTCTTCAGGGTCTGTGTGACCGCCAACTGACCCACCACATCATCAAAGGTCTGAGGACGGTATTTGCGATATAAAGCTTGATAGGCAGACATTGCGTCCTCTCCTTTCTTTTTTCGTGACTATAAAACGTCCGGCTTATAACAAGATCGCACACCCACATTTGAACCAGTCGAATGCCCGGTATCCCGACAGCCAGCTCAGGAACGGCAACCTCGCGGCACACGCTCGGATCCGCTTAATGCTGCTTGGTTCCCCACCTGACATGGTTCACGGGCGAACGTTGCGCAAGACCGGTCCTTCAACACCGCTTATCGGATCCTGACGGCACTCAAACTTGCCCGGGTGTGGGAATTCATCCCTGCTGTAGCGGATTGCAGGTAACAGGGCACCGCTATCTCCCCGACTAGTGCGACCTTGTTATAAGCCGGTCCGCTTCAACAAGGGTATTTGATTGATCAGTTGACTTTGCTCTCGATAAAGCTTGCCAGCTCGCCAAAGTTGGTGATTTTCTGATCTTCCAGCTCCAGCTCAACGCCCAGCTCAGACTCCAGATCCATAATCATTTCCACGATATCCAAAGAGTCGATGCCTAGGCTTTCGAAGGTTGCTTCCGGAGTGATCTCAGAAGGATCCAGTTCCAGCTGCTTGGCTGCATAGTTAACGAGTTTTTCAAACATATTATATCCCTCCAAAGGTAATTCTTTCAGGTTTTCATCTCGATTATTTTATAATAGCTTCGGGTGTTTGTCAACGACTTATTTTAATATGAATAGAATTGCCGTTGCAAACTGCGGAACACTCTAACCTGCGCGGGAAATTTCTAATTTGCAATTCCATAAAAAATGGGCTCGCTCGTTATACAGGAGTCTTTTTTGCGTGAAAAAGGTGTATACGTCACTAATAATATAATTTTTTAATAATTCTTTCGTTTCTTTGTCCCAAATTGGCACAGTTTTTCGTTATAGGGATAGTGAATATAAAAAGGAGGACTGATTTCAATGGTTTTCCTATGCTGCGGCGTGCTATGTCGTAAGAAAAATACACAATTTTCATTGACGCGAATGAAGAATGATTGTATAATATAGATAAGGATGCGCGTCCGCCTTATCTCCGTTGCAAAGGAGGTAACGCTGTGAAAACGCAAACCAAAAGAAAGTACATTTCCCTACTGCTGGCAACCGTTCTGTTTTTCTCTTGCATACCGTGGTCAGTGCCTTCCGCGGCAGCTGCCCCGGCGGAGAAATCTCCGGCAGATGACTGCAAGATCCTCGATTATGTCCACGAGGAAGTCTTTGAAAAAGGCGACCATCTGGGCAGAATGGAAGAGGAAGAGACCCTCAGCAATTATGTGTTCCTGAATAAGGACGGAACGCGAACTGCTTACTACTTAGACGAAGCGGTAAAATTCGTGGATTCTGACGGCACTATCAAAGAAAAGGACATCACCTTAAAATCCGTTCTCGGCGGCTATGCCACCACACAAAACGATGTGACCGTCACCCTGCCCATTAATATGTCCAATGGCGTGAATTTAAGCTTCAACGATCATCAGATCTCCCTTGTTCCCGAGGGCGGCACAGCTGCCGCGCCAAGGGTCGTGAATAACGCGGCGGAGTACACGGACTTTTACGGCACGGATACGATGCTGAAATACACCCCCACCCTTTCCGGCGTAAAGGAAGATATCATTCTGGAATCCTACACCGGCATCAACACCTTTACATTCATTCTCAATACCAATGGCTTGGCCGTTTACCACACCCCGGAGGATCGGTATTATCTTGCCCCCGGTAAAGGCTCGGATGCGGTCTACTGGCTGGGTGCGCTGGAAATTTACGATGCAGCCCTGAATATGGGCGATGGCACTATGACCGTGGACACCCTCAAAGCCGGTCAACAATATAGGATCACCATCACCGTCGATACCGCCTGGCTCACCAGTGCCAGCACCGTTTACCCCGTCACCGTGGATCCGACGATCACAGTTTCCTACGCCAATAATGGCAGTGGCTACATTGATGATGCGCCAATTTACGAAGGATATCCTACCAAAAACTATGGCAGTTATATTTATAACCGTGCGGGATATGCGGGGAGTTCATACAAGCGAGGCAGAACAATCGTTAGGTTAACTGCGCTATTATCAGACGCTAGTTATGAAACGACTACTGCAAATGATATTACATCAGTATATTTTTACACTGCAGACGCTAGCGGATCAACGGGCGATCTAATACATTTATGTGCCATTAATAAAAAGGTAGTCTGGAATGAGTCGACAGTAACGTGGGATACAATTCAAGAAGATTTTAGTGTCAACATTATTTCCAGTGCGATAGTTGGGAGCGGAAATTTTGCGTCTTTTGAGCTTACTTCATTGGTGAAGATATGGAAAGATGGCTTTTTCAACAGCGGGCAATCAGGCTTTTTATTGGTCGGCGCAAACGAAACAACAAACGATCGTGTATTATATTCATCAGAGCACTCAACTGCAAGTAAACGTCCCTATGTAACCGCAACTTATTATGCACCAGTTGCTCAAGAAACGCTAGGAATTTCAAATGATACAGATTATTTCATTATGAATTATGCAAGCGGAAAGCTGATGACAATGGATGTAGTAACGGTAAATGGTAATACCAATGTTTGTGTGACAACCCGGCGGCGTAGTACCGTAATGCAGTGGCGAACCAGTTTGCAGGCTAACGAAGAATATCAACTAATTAGCGTATACAATCCATCTAATTTAGTTTTAAGCGTCACTGGAACAAATGTAGATGTTTGTAGCAACAGTAACACTCCAAATCAAAAATTTGTAATAACAAGGATAGCATCTGGTGATTACGTAGGGTTGTACTACATACGTTATGGTGATTATTATATTGCGCAGGAACCTACAACAGACAATGTCATTGTTACTACACAACTTTCAGAAAACTGTGTCTGGTCATTTATGGCTGTGGATAAAGGGACATCAACTATCTTTAGTATGCAGTATAGCGGATTCGATACAACGGCAAACAATACACTTTACACAACCTCTTTATCTGCCGTGGGCTATGTAAGCGAATCTTTTGTAGGCGTTGCACCTTCTGTTGCTTATGCCTCTCTGCTTAATGCTGGTGTGTTTGCCTTCCGAGGACATGGTTTTCCTGGAAGTATCTCTTTTCACGACACGGAGGGGACTGCGATCGGTAAGATTAAGGTAATCGGAACATCGCTTTATAATCCGGAGGATAGATATGTTACATCCTGTTCAGCCAATGAATTGGCTAGTCTTCGTTGTGTGCTTTATATTGGTTGCAAGACTGGTGTCTCGACCTATTTGGATCAGGTGGAGTACAATTTGGTAACTGACACATACAAAAAGGGCGCACATTTTGTTTTGGGAACCACCGAAACTGTATACACCTCAGAATCGAACGCTTTTTTAAAAGGCTTTCTCGACGGTGTCTCAGAAGGCAAAAGTTTATACGAATGTATTCAAGATGGGCTATCTGCTGAGCCAGGCTATCCGGTTACATATATTGGCGATATATCTCAATATTTTTCTTGGTAAGGTGGAATATAAAATGAATAAGAAAGCAATTCGAATTTTGATGCTGGTTATCGGGTGGACGTTCGCACTTTCCGCTTGCAACAAAATGAGCGGAAACGCGGAACCGAACATAACGACACTGCCCAACAAAACAACTGAAGGCAGCAAATCTATCCAATATCAGTTTTCTGTTATTCATTCTGAAATGGGTGATTCCGGGATGTACGTTATCCCAAATCTTGCTGAGGCAGATGAAAAAGGGCTGTATACAAACGAAGTTCAGTATGAAAACACGGAATTAACCGGAAAGGAAATATCTGTACCAGGAACAGCAAAAACCGCAAAATATATCAAAAGTACAGCAAAACTTGAGAGCAACAATTCGGGCAAGTACGGAGATTTTTATAGTATATTTGATACGTATCGGATCAACAGAGAAGAAACTGTTGATCTGCTCCATAACACAAACCTTGTTGTGTTTTACAGTAGATCTCTTGCATATCATCCTACCGATTCACCAATCAGCGAAGAAACCGCACGGGAGATTGCGGAAACCTTTATTATCAACACAATTGGTACAGAATCTTTCCTAAAACTAGACTTTAGAGATGTTCGGATAAATGCTTTAGATCGATATGTAGTGACCTATCAAAGATGGGTTAACGGATATGCAACAGACGAAATGATATGGGTCTTTGTTGCAAAAAATGGTGTTGTTGTCGCATACAACGGTTATAACGTTGGAAAGTATGATGCCGTTCCATATATGCCGACAAAAGCAGAAATCGATGCTGCTTATGAAGTACTAAATGATCAGGTGCATTCTTTAGGGCTTTCCGATGTGAATTGCGAGGAAACCTTTTTAATCACCAATACCGCAGGTGAGGTTTTTCTTGAAATGAGATTTTCCTACTCTGTTATGATTGGCGACTCTATTGGCACTTGGGCTGATGCGATTATTGTTAATATCACCTAATGGAATTTAGTGGGCAATCCCGCCCCGTGACCGGGGCGGGACGATAGAAATAAAAGGAGGTTCACGAGATGAGGCTACATAAACGATTCGCACTCGGTCTTGCGGCGGT
>CAYVSU010000053.1:0-10170 GCA_964454215.1 uncultured Oscillospiraceae bacterium
AGCTTCTGGGACGGGTTGGCAGCTCCACCCGCCACGCCTACGCGTATTTTACCTACCGCCCAGACAAAAATCTGACAGAGATCGCGGAAAAACGGCTTTCTGCCATCCGGGATTTTGCGGAATTCGGTTCTGGTTTTAAAATCGCTATGCGGGATCTGGAAATCCGCGGCGCTGGTAATCTTCTGGGCGCAGAGCAATCCGGTCATATGATGAGCGTGGGTTACGATATGTACTTGAAGCTGCTGGATGAGGCCGTTTTGGAAGAACGGGGAGAAAAACCCAAGCAGCCGGAATGCACCGCCGACCTGAATGTTACCGCCAACGTGGAGCAGAGCTATGTTTCCCGGGGCGAGGAACGGATGGACCTATACCGCCGTATGGCGGCTATCCGTTCCCAGGAGGATGCTGACGATTTGCTGGATGAGATCGTTGACCGCTACGGTGAACCGCCCAAGGGCGTATTGAATCTCATTGACATCGCTCTGCTCCGGGCAAACGCCCAAAAAGTTGGCGTTGTAGACATACGGCAAAAGGCAGGCGATGTGCTGTTTGCCCTCTGTAACCTAAATTTTGAGGCTGTAAGCGCCTTGTGTGCTGACCCAGATTACAAAACTCGGGTGCAATTTGTGGCTACAGCCAAACAGCCAACCCTGCGGTTAAAGCTCTCAACAGGCATAGATAGCCTGCGTCAAAGCAAGATTTTTGTCCAACGCTTTGGAAATTATATCCAGAAAACCGAAAATCTATGATTTTTCACGGTAAAATTCAATAATTGGTAATGAAAAGGCTTTGCATTTGCGGTAAAATGTGATACAATACCCCTGCAATAGACAAAGTACGACACGCGGCGCTCCGCCGCTGAAGGATAGGAGAGATCACCATTAGCAACGAGAATTTTGAGGGCACACGGGTGAACAAGCAGGAAGTGGATGAACTAAGCAAATTGGTTCAAGACACGAAAACCCCTGCCGACGCCACCCAAAGGGTACCGGTTTCCGGCACTGACGGCAAACCCGCAACCCCTGCAGGACGTACGCCCCGGCCAAGCCGTCCTGCCCCGAGCAGAAAGGCCGCGCGCAAAAGAAGAGCCAACCGGGTGCTGATCATTACGCTTTGTGTGATCGTTCTGCTTTTGATCCTGGCCGCTGTTTTGATCCATAATTTTACCAAAAAGCCTGTTGAAGATGACGGTCGTATCCATAACAATGTCTATGCCGCCGGTGTTAACCTCAGCGGGATGACTCCGGAAGATGCAAAGATGGCGTTGCAGGCCGCTACAGACTATACTTACACCCAGTTGGATATGACGATCACAGTGCTGGATCAGGAGATCAGACTGTCTCCTTCCAAAACCGGCGCACACCTGGATGTGGATGCCGTTGTACAGGCTGCCTATGATTACGGCAGAACCAGCGGTTCCAGTGCTTCCAACTATATTTCCATACTGCCCTACCTGAATTTGAACACTGCCTACATTTCCAGCGTTGTCGATAAACTGGGCGAAACTTACAGCAGCATCCGTACGGAGCCCACCTACCGTTTGGAGGGTGACCGTCCCAATATGAATGTGGGCATCCATAATGTGGATACAACTTATGTGCACCAAACGCTGATCATCACAATGGGCACACCGGAATACGGCCTCAATACTGAAAAGCTATACAACCAGATTATGGACGCATATGAATCCAATATTTTCAGCGTTCAGGCAGAGTGCAGCGTTGATACTCCCGGCACGCTGAATATTGATGATATTTATGCAGACTGCAATTGCATCGAACCTGTAGATGCCATCTTGAATGACGAAACCTTCGAAGTAACCAGCGAGATCTATGGTTACGGCTTCGACATTGATGCTGCCAGAGCCAAGCTGGAAAACGCCGGATACGGCGAAGTGATCGAGATCGGCTTGACCTTTATTGAGCCCAATATCACCACCGAGCTTCTTGCCGGCGACCTGTTCAAAGATGTGCTGGCAGAGTACGTTGTGGGGTATGATAAGGATTCCGATGTCCTGACAAATCTAAAGCTTGTCTGCGCTGCTATCGATGGCAAGCTGATCAAGAGCGGTGAGAAGTTCTCCTTCAATACCATTGTCGGACAGACCTCAAAGCTCAAGGGCTACACCATTGCAGACAGTGGCGCTTATGCCCTGAATGACGGAACCTACGGTGGCGGCGTATCGCTGATCTCCAGCGCGATCTACTATTGTGCTGTGTACGCGGATATGGAAATCACCGAACGGGCCGGCCACATTTATGTATCTGATTACATCATTCCGGGCCTGGATGCAGATGTCAGCTATGGTGTGCAGGATCTGATCTTCACCAACACCAGCACCCGTCCGATCCGTATCAATGCGAAAGTCAGCTCCAAGGGCGTCGTTACCATCTCCTTTGAAGGAACCTTGAGTGAGGAGTACACCGTCAAGGTAACCGCAAGAAAAACAAAAACGCTGAATCCCACTACCCTGATCCAGCAGATGATGGCAGGAAATGCAGCCGGATATGAGAACGGGACCGTTCTGATTGCTCCGATCACCGGCTATGAATACAGCGTATATCGCACCTATCGCAACAATACCACACAAAAATCAGAAGAAAAGCTTGTGGCAAACACGACATATCAAAAGCGAAATGCCGTTGTGGTGAATCTGGTAGAGCCGGAACCTACCATTCCTCCTACCGAAACCACCATTCCTCCCTCTGAGACCACCGTGCCTCCCTCCGAGACGACTACGCCTCCTTCCGAAACCACAGTGCCTCCCTCCGAGACCACTACGCCTCCTTCCGAGACCACTACGCCTCCTGCAGAGACGACTGCTCCTCCCCAGCAGTAGAATTCTCCGATGCAGAACGGCTCTGCCACAAATCCTGAATAACGCAAAATCCAGGACGCTTTTCGCGTCCTGGATTTTTTACATTTACGCAATAGTGCGGATCTGCAGATGATAATCAACCTCGCCTACCTCACTATTCTCGATCTCAATGCTGTACACCAGATCGACTGTGCCGCCGGCTGCCGTAATATCAAAGAAAAGAAACTGCGCACAAACCCGAATCAGCAATGCGCCAAAATCCATTTGATAAAGGGATTCGTGAGCCACGCCCTGCTGAAAAATCATCTGTGAACGAAGGGCACCGGTTCTGGTAAGGATCACCTTGTCCGGCTCTATGCGGAACTCGGTTGTGACGCCCCGCAATCCGGTCAGATCACTTTCCTCATAGCAGATATTCCATCCGCCATCAGAAAACTCTAACGTTCCTTCCGTTGTTAGCTCAATTACATCCGGTTCTTGCCCCTGATACCTCTGCTTTCCACAGATTGAGAGCATAATTCTGTGCTTCACTGTGCAGCCTCCAAGGCCAGATTCAGCAATTCATCAATCAGCTGGCTGTAAGGAATGCCGCTGGCAGCAAAGAGTTTGGGATACATAGAAATAGAAGTGAACCCCGGCAAAGTATTGATCTCGTTAAATACCACATGGTTATCCTCGTGGGTCACAAAGAAATCCACGCGGCTCAAACCCTGACACCCAATGGCAGAATAGATCTTTACTGCCGCATCCCGAACCAGCTCTTCCACATCCTCGGGAATCCGGGCCGGGATATAGGCGACGGAGGTATCTGTAATATATTTTGCATCGTAATCGTAGAAGTCCGCACCGGAATCGATCTCGCCGCAAACAGAAGCCACAGGACTATGATTGCCCATAACGGCAACTTCGATTTCTCTGCCGGGAATAAATTCTTCCACTAAAACCTTCTGATCGTAGGTACCGGCCTTCAGCAGCGCAGAGCGAAGCGCACCCCGATCGGATGCCTTGGAAACGCCAACAGACGAGCCTGTTCCTGCAGGTTTGACAAATACAGGATAGGAGAATTTCCCCTCCACCCGGTCAAGAACAGAATCCATATGCAGATCCAGTTCGCTGTTTCGCACAAGCATCCAGGCAGCCTGCGTAACGCCTGCCTGATCGGCAACCAATTTGGTCAGTGTCTTATCCATTGCCACAGCGGAAGCAGAAACGTGGGGTCCAACGTAGGGAATTCCCGCCAGCTGCAGCAAACCCTGCATTGCGCCATCCTCACCGTTTTCGCCGTGAAGCACCGGAAACACCACATCGATCCGTTCCCGGACCACGCAGTCGCCCTCAAAGTTCAGCAATCCCTGTCCACGTACAGGAGAGATGGCAGCGCGGCGGTTGTCGGGGTGATGCAGCCACTCGCCGCTGGGCAGCATAGAATAATCTGTACCACCAAACAACACCCAGTCTCCATTCTTTGTAATACCCACAGGGAAAATATTATACTTTTCCGGGTCCATATTGTTCAGCACAGACTCCGCAGAGCGGAGGGAAACCTCGTGCTCCGGGCTTATGCCGCCAAACAGAACGCATACGCTTAATTTTTTCATACCAATCGCCTCATTATTTCAGTAATGCTTCGCCTGCCCGATAAATATCGCCGGCACCAACGGTCAGAATCACATCGCCGGGCTTCGCAAGCTGTCTCAGTTTTTCAGTCACTTCCGGCAGAGTCGCACAGTAGTGAGCCTGGGGGATCCGCTCCAGAAAATCCTTGGAGGAAATACCGTAAATATTCCGCTCACGGGCAGCGTAAATTTCTGCCAATACCAGCACATCTGGCTTCGCCAGCTGCTGGGCAAATTCTTCAAACAGTGCCTTCGTGCGGGTATAGGTGTGGGGCTGGAACGCAAAAATGATCCGCTTGTGACCCATAGCGCGGACAGCATCGATGGTGGCTGCCAACTCACCGGGATGGTGAGCGTAGTCATCATAGAGCTTTGCGCCGTTAAACTCCCCCTTATATTCCATCCGGCGGCCTGCTCCGCAAAAGGTAACCAGGCCTGAACTGACTGCTTCGCCGGGAATCTTTGTCATCCAAGCGGTTGCAGCAGCAGCCAAAGCATTCATTGCATTGTGCTGACCGTAAACAGCAAGATCAATGTGGCAGTATGCTTCGCCGTCACAAATCACATCAAAACTACGCCAATCAGAAGAAATATTCACCGCTCGAATCCGATTATGGTCGCCAAAACCAAAGCTGACATAGTCAAGCCCGGCAAGGGCATCGACAGTGTTGGCATCGTCGCCGTTGGCCAGAATACCGCCGGATGCACTCACAGCAAACTTGCGGAAGGACTTCTGCACATCCTGCAGATCTTTAAAATAGTCCAGGTGATCCGCTTCCACATTCAGCACAACTGCCAGCGTTGGACAGAAATTAAGGAAAGAATCGCAATACTCGCAGCTCTCCAGCAAAATGGTGTCACCCTCACCTACCCGATGCCCTGCCCGCAGCAGGGGCAGATATCCGCCGATCATCACAGTAGGATCCAGCTGTGCTGCCATCAGAATATGGGCCACCATAGACGTTGTGGTTGTCTTGCCGTGGGTGCCGGAAATGCACAGCGCATTTTTGTAGGCACGCATAATGACACCCCAAGCCTGTGCCCGTTCAAAAACAGGGATGCCCAACGCTCTGGCATTGGCGATCTCGGGATTATCATTATGTACCGCAGCAGTACGGATCACACAGTCCACACCGGTAACATTTTCTGCCCTGTGTCCGATGTCCACCCGGATACCTTGGGCGATCAGCTCGTCCGTAGAGACGGAAGCATTCATATCAGAGCCGGTGACCGAAAGACCCATACCTTTTAATACAAGTCCCAGCGGACGCATAGAAACACCGCCAATACCAACCAAGTGAACACGCTTACCGGGCTGAATATATTTTTCAAGTGCAAGAATCGCTTCATTCATATCTTTGCAACTCCAAACCTAAATCGTTAACTAAATTATTATACATCATTAATTGGCATTTTACAACTATAAAATGCTGAAAATTGAATTTTTATTGAGCAAATTCCACCTTTTCTCTCAGCGAAATACAACTCACCCTACTCCGGCGTACAAAGACGACATCCCCGGTTTGCAACCGGGGATGTACATCACGCATCATTGTATTATATCTGACCGACACAAAATATATTCCAGCGAATTTTCCACTGTATCGTACCTGGTTTCATATTTTGTGGTTTTGATGTACCGAAAGCCGCACTTTTCCACAACTCGCCTGGATTGACTGTTCCAGTCAAAGTGGCCTACCAGGATAAAATCCAGTCCCACAGTATTGAACAAATACCCAATCACCGCTCCCACTACCTCCGGCATCAGTCCCCTACCCCAATAATCCTTGGAAAGCACATACCCGATCTCCCGACCCTGCAAATGTTCTAATTCCGGATAGTTCTTCTCGTTATACACCTCGATTCCCAAAGAACCGATCACTTTTCCCTGGTATTCTATCGCAAAGGTCTTTTTATGCTTGATGAAGCTGCTCAAAACAACCTTAGATTCGTCCAAATTACGGTGAGGGATCCAGCCTGCCATCTGCCCGACGCCGTCTACCTTTGCATATTCATACATATCCTCCAGATCCGTTTCCTGCCAAGGACGCAGAGTCAATCTGGGCGTTTTCAGTTCTACACCGGAAATATCAACCAAAGGGTTCATCCGTCATCCTCCTCTCAGTTTTATGCGATTATACAGCGTAGAACATTCATTGTCAACACACATTTCACAGAAAAAATCCTCCGCATTTCGTAACGTTTTTCCTTTTTTCGACTCTAACAGACAGGTGATGGAAATGGTGAAACTACGGGACGCGCGATATTGCAACCTGAAACTGCTTCTGATTTTTTTAGTTGTGTATGGACATTTGATCGAACCGGGAATCTGGCAATCAAAAGTGCTGATGACCCAATATAAATGGATCTACCTGTTTCATATGCCCCTGTTCAGCTTTCTGTCCGGTCTTTTTCTGTGCAACATCAAAGCCTGCAGCCGCCAGTATGCAAAAACATTATCATTATACGTTTGTCTGCAGGCTCTTGCCGTATTGCTGGGTAACGGGACCGTCAAACCGTTGACACCCTACTGGCATCTGTGGTATTTATTAAGTTACAGCATATGGTCTGCCCTGGCGTGGCTATGGTTTCACTTTTGCAAAGGAAAAGGCAAAATAATTATTTTGATATGTTCCATAGCGGTCGGCTGCCTTGCAGGAAAAAACGGGAACATCGGTCGAGCTTTTTCCTTGTCCCGCACATTGGTTTTCCTGCCCTATTTTTGGATGGGGCTGATCTGGAATCCCAAATTTCCGTGGGAAAGGCTGCGTTTACCTGCACTAATAGGGTTGTTGATCGCATTTGCAGTTATGGCCCGCTGGGGCAATCAAATTTCCGCAGTATTCTTGTATCAAGCGGCTCCGTATGGAAAAAACGCAAATGGGATTTTGTTAAGACTCATTTGCTACCTGTTAGGAACATTGCTGAGCCTGTTTTTACTTGCTTTCACACCTGCAAGGCGTTTTCCGTTCACACGGGCGGGTGCTGATACGATGCCGATATATTTACTCCACGCACCCATTGTTTTGTATATTAGAAAAGTACAGTTTTCCTGGCAATGCCATTTACTGATCACCACAGCAATGCTGTATGCAATCTACAAATTCTTGCGGTGGCACAGCACGCTGTACGGAATTGTCCAAACGGAGAGGAGGGGTAGCAGGTGTCTGCCTTTCAAAAAGTCTACGAAGAATACGCCAAACCAGTCTATCGGTTCCTGCTATCCCTAGCTGGCAGAGAGGAACTGGCGGAGGAGCTACTGCAGGAAACCTTCTATCAGGCGTTCCAGCACATTGATCGCTTCGAGGGCCGTTGCAATTTATATACCTGGCTCTGCCAAATTGGTAAAAATGCGTGGCTAAAAGAGTGCCGCAGGAGCAAACGGTACAGCGAACTAAGCTGGGACAAGCTGGCGATCCCTGAATCGGGTCCATCGCTAGAGGATAAGGCAATTACCAAAGACGAATACCGCAGGGTACATAAGGCAATACAACGGCTTGAAGATCCTTACAGAGATGTTTTTGTACTCCATGCAATCGGCAACGTCAAGTTAAAGGAAATCGCATCTATCTACGGAAAAACAGAAAGTTGGGCCAGAGTAACCTATTTCAGAGCAAAACAGCAAATTGCGCAGGAGGTGTCAAAATGATAGTGACTTGTGAAATTATTGAAGATCTGTTGCCCTTGTATGTGGATCATATTTGTTCAGACCAAAGTAAGAGGGCTGTGGAAGAACATTTGCAGAAATGTGAAAAATGCAGAAAACTTATTGAAGGCACCCAAGCAGTGCCGATCCCACACATCGAGCCTGACCGTCCTGCCGCGGATAAAGCTATCAAAAAGGGTTTTAAGAAGATCCGTTTTCGCTGGTGGTCTGCTATTCTTACGATCATTGCTCTAATTCCGGTAGCATTCTTGGGGTGGAATGAGTATAGCGCACGGGGAGTCGCATATTCCAATCAACACGAGTTAACGCTTGGCAATGGATTTATGGATTGCTTGGTAAACCACCGTTATACACTCGCCTATAACTATTTGGACATTGAAGATCTTAAACAGGAATGGTTGGAAGAATGGTTTGATAAAGAAACGCTTGCCAATATGGAAGATGACGCAATGGCAAAATTCTGTGAATTGGGAGCCAAACTGGACGATGCAGGCGGAATTGACAGTTACAAATATGTCGGCATCTCCATTAGCGGAGAAGATGATGATGGTACGAAAGTATACCAAATCATTTATAAGATTCAGTTTAGCGGGAAGGAAAGGCTATTCCACTTGTATGTGTCCGATGATGGTGTAGAACACTTCAGCGGCGGTGGAAGCTTTATAGATGATCCGCTTGCCCAGTTCTCCATATGGGCAGAGTACCTCTGGCAGGATTACGAAGGCTGTTATTATGACCCGGAAACAGGGGCATATGTTTACTATGACACTAATTGACACCAAAAGCAATCGTATACAATCGCCCCGGAGATTACTCTCCGGGGCTTTTCGTTTAGATAATTATCTAATTAGTATTGACAAATTGAGATGATAGCTGTATAATTCAGTACAGGGGGCGGGATACACAAATTTTATTGCGGCAACAACTTTGCAATGTTGCCGGTGAAATGAGGTAATAAATATGAAGATGACAAAAACAGAACAAACCATCAGCTACTTTGCTGACAAGATCAGCCAGTGCAACAATTTATCTCTGCAGCTAGCCAGCGACGACCGGAAGGACGAAGCTGTATTTGCTAAGGTACAGATGAATGTTTATGACATTTTCAGTACTGTCTTCTCCGCAGCCGTCAAAGCTGCCGGGCAAGACGACCAAAAAGTAGTACAGTTTTTCGCAGACAGGATCCAGCAGATCCCTCAGAGCTGGCATATCGCCCTGGCAAACGCTGAGAAATTCAATCAGACCGAAAAAGCACATATTGAACGCGTCAAGCTGGACACCGCTACGGAAATAAAGGCAGCATTTGAAGACATTTGGGAGGGAGCTATATGAGTGAAGCAGAAGCAATCAAACTATTTAAATGTCTGTCAGACAAGTCAAGACTCCAAATTTTGAAATCGCTGGCAATTGAGGATATGGATGTTGAACGACTGGCAGATCGGCTCAATTTGACCCCTGCAACGATCTCTTTCCACCTCAAAAAACTGTCTGATGCCGGTGCTGTAAAATCCTATAAGCGCCAGTATTACACCTTGTATTCCCTATGCAAAAATGTTTTTATGACACGAATTATTGATATTATCAATGAGGCATCCGATGAAGCAGCGATCCAGGATCAGCGAGACGCCCAGTACCGCAAGCGTGTTATCGAATCGTTTTTTGAGTATGGGAAACTAAAATCTATCCCGGCACAGCGCAAAAAAGAGCGCATCATCCTGGAAGAGATTGCCAAATCCTTCGAGAAAGGACGGATCTATTCAGAACGGGAGGTCAATATTATGATTGCAGACTTTCACGACGATTTCTGTACCATCCGCCGGGATATGATTGGCGAGGGGATTATGGAAAGAGAAAACGGAAACTACTGGCTTACTACAGAATAAGCGTAAACACGGCCAAGCCCCGGAAATGACCTCCGGGGCTTTTTTCGCAACGCAAAGAAAAGCATTCTGCTTCTTATTGTAGACTTCGCGATGGCCTTTCCAATTATCTCTGTTAGGGCAATCCATCGTCGGGCCGTCCGGAACAGTCAGGTAGACTGTTTCAGGCGCAAAAAAGCCCCGACTTTC
>CAYVSU010000054.1:0-9679 GCA_964454215.1 uncultured Oscillospiraceae bacterium
TTCCATCAGCACCTGGATGCTCCCGGCATCGCGCTTGACAAGTCCGTCAGCCAGCTGCAGGGTCTTCTGCAGCATGTCAAAAGTTACATCGTAAACATACTGGCAGAAGCTTTCGCCATTTACCTCAGCACTGAGCTTCCAGTCATTCAGTGCGGAGTATTTACCGACAATGTCACCATAGCCTGCACGGATCATTTCCATGGGCGCGTCCTTCAGGACATCGGGATCGGCCAGAATGGCAGTGGGGACCTTGGCGTTGTATGTGATCTTCATGCCGCCCATGATCATAGCGGCACCGGTGGAGGCGTAGCCGTCCATGGAAGGTGCGGTTGCGACGATGTAGTAGGGGAGACCGTGCTGGAAGGAAACATACTTGCAAAGATCCTGGATAACTCCGGAGCCAACACCGACGATCAGATCAATGCCGTCCATGGCAGCTTCCACTCCGGCAACGGCTGCTTCATTGGGGATCAGGATGGTCTTGCCGCTGAAGATGACCTTGTTTGCCAGCTTATCGCCCAGTGCGGCCTCTGTCTGCGCGCCGGCAGCGGCGTAGGTATTTTCATCAGCTACCAAAAGAACGGACTGAAAATCCTTGGTCAGGCGGGTCAAATGGGAGATCGCGCCCTTCTCAATGGCAACGTAACGAATGTCGCAGGTATGATGTTTGCCGCAAACGCAGTCAATGCCCTGCAGCATCTGCTGAATATCCATAGTTAAACCTCCATATGTATCTAAAAAATTCTGAAAACCATTATAATGCATTTCCCTAAAATAATCAAGTAGCATAAAATACACCTAATATATCCAAAATATTCATTGCACGGGGAATAAAATTACAAATGACCTCTTGAACATTCATAAATTCTGTGATAATATACATTTCGACGGCGCAGTATCCTAGTCGGAACTGCCGATTCCCAAGTAGGGCCTAAAAATCCTATGAAGGGCATATCGATGAAGTCCCTGGTGCCTGCTTTTTACGCCCAGTTTAGGGTGGGTGCTGGGGGTTAAGGATCTCGGGCGCGCTCCAATGGCATGGAGCATACGACCCGGTTTCCGTGGAGACCTGAAGCTTGTGCGACGAAGTTGTGGAACTCCTTTGGGAAGCCTCTTCGCGTACGAATCAGGTAAGAACCTGCAAAGTGGTGCACAGAATCGTGTGCTATGTGCAGTGTAGCCTGCCTTGAGTGAATATGTGGGGAAAGGGGATCAGTCTGCGGGTCGTGGTGGCCATGGCGATCGCTCTCATTGCTCCTGGAAACCATATTTGCAAAAGAGGCTAAGATTTGGTTTGTTTTGTTGTGGAAATCACCTAGGCTGTCGTAACTGGGCAAACAGGGGATTACAGTACGGACTAAGTGGCAATCGGGTACTCAAGGCGGCAACGCTTGAGCGGATGGATCAAACGGAAACGGCCTGTGCGGCAACGGCAGGTTCTGTCCGGAGAAATTCAACCCGACCTAAGCCGTAAGATTTATTCTGTTTGTCGCCGTCTTTTTACTAATTTTAAAGGAGAATTCCTGTGTCTAAATCTGATCCTGCTGCGGCGAAACGCGAGCGGAAAAAGGCGATCCGTTGGGTCGTCACAATTTTTATTGTCACGATCCTGATATCCGGAATCATTTCTCTGCTGTCTGAATTGGTGATGGAAAACAGTTCGATGGCAGTGGCTTTTTTGATTTTGCTTGCTATTATTTCGATAGGTATCATCTTTGATATCATCGGTATGGCGGTGGCATCTGCTGATGAAAAGCCTTTCCATTCTATGGCGGCCCGAAAGGTTCCCGGTGCCCAGGAAGCGCTTCGCCTTTTGCGTAGCTCAGAGCGGGTCAGTTCTATTTGCAATGATGTTGTTGGCGATATTTGCGGTGTTGTATCGGGCGCGGCATCAGCAACGATTGCTTTGCAGATCCTCTCAAAATTCACATTCTCCTGGCCTCAGATTGTCTCGCTCGGAATGTCCGCCTTGGTTGCTGGTCTGACGGTTGGCGGTAAGGCTATCGGCAAATTTTTTGCAGTCAATTCCTGCACAAAGATCGTACATACAGTGGGCCGACTGATCCATTGGATGCACGGTTCTCCCGATGCTATGAAGAGAAAGAAAACAAAACGATAGGTTGTGTCTCGTTGTGCATATTTTAGAGAATATCCATTGCCACAATGATCTTGTTTCCCTGGACTCAAAGCAGCAAAAACAGCTGTGTTCCGAGATCCGGGAGTTTTTGGTAACCCATGTGGCAAAAACAGGCGGTCATCTTGCTTCTAATTTGGGAGTAGTTGAGCTGACTGTTGCGCTGGAAACTGTTTTTGATACGGAAAAAGACCGTCTGGTTTTTGACGTTGGTCACCAGTCTTATGTTCATAAGATGCTGACTGGCCGCCAGGCGGATTTTGACCGTTTGCGCCAATTTGGCGGCATTGCCGGATTCCCCAAACCTTCGGAAAGTGTGGCCGATTCTTTTGTAGCGGGTCACGCCTCAAGTTCTGTTTCTATCGCCCTCGGAATGGCACGCGCCCGCACTTTGAAACAGGAGGATTACCATGTTGTCGCTTTGCTGGGTGACGGTGCGGCTACTGGAGGAATGGCCTACGAAGGATTGAACGATGCTGCTGTCAGCAAAGAGCCGATGATCATTGTGCTTAACGACAATGAGATGTCCATCGACCATAATGTTGGCGGTATGGCTAAGCACCTTTCCCGCCTGCGTACCAAAGAGCGGTATATGGGAATGAAGGATCGCTACCGTAAGATTCTCAGCAAATTTCCCGGCGGTAAAGGTATCTACCGCGTCACTCGCAGTGTAAAGGAGTGGCTCAAGCGGATGCTGCTGCCTTCTACCATATTTGGCAATATGGGCCTTACTTACCTTGGCCCCGTGGACGGACATAATGTGGAGGAGCTGATCCGCGTTTTGAAGGTTGCCCGTGATCGGAGGCGCCCGGTTTTGGTTCATGTGATCACGAAAAAGGGCTGTGGCTATGCTCCTGCTGAGGCAGATCCGTCCAATTTCCACGGTATTGGTAAATTCAATCCGACTTCCGGTGAATCTGCGAAAAAAAGTGGAAATACTTTTTCGGATACATTTGGACAAACAATGGTCCGATTGGCTCGGGAAAATGAGAATGTTTGCGCAATTACGGCCGCAATGCCCGGTGGAACCGGCTTGCTTCCCTTCAAGGAGGCGTTTCCAAACCGATTGTTTGATGTGGGTATTGCAGAGGAACACGCAGTTTCTATGGCTGGTGGTCTGGCGAAACAGGGTATGATTCCTGTGGTGGCAATGTATTCCACTTTTTTGCAGCGTTCTTACGATCAGATCCTGCAGGATATTGCTATGCTGAACCTCCACGCTGTGCTTGCTGTGGACAGAGCCGGATTGGTTGGCGAGGACGGTGAAACTCACCACGGCGTGTTTGATATCGGATTCCTGCGGCAAATGCCAGGGATGACGGTTTTGTGTCCGGCAAGCTGCGCAGAACTGACAGATATGCTGATCTGGGCAGTCAAAGATCATAACGGGCCTGTTGCTGTGCGCTATCCCAGGGGTGGAGACTGCGGTTATTCCGCTTCCGATTGGGAGAAAAACAGAGATTTGGTGTGCCATCGTAGCGGCTCGGATATTGTGATCATTACCTATGGAACTATGATTCAAAACACTATGGAAGCGGCAGATTTGCTGGAAATGCGGGGTGTGCAAGCCAAGGTGCTTCGCTTGCTTTCTGTATCTAATCTGCAGGCAAAGCAACTTTTGACGCAGCTTGACGGTTGCAAGCATATACTGGTTGTTGAAGAGGCGATGGCCTCCTGTGGCATTCATTCTCAACTGGCGACCCTTCTTCCCGGTTGCAATGTTTATGCACGAAATCTTGGAGATCAGTTTATACCCCACGGCTCTGTGAGGGAACTGTATCGCACCTACGGCCTGGATGCACAGAGCATTGCCGATTACGCAGCGGAGGTGCTGAAAAATGAAAATTAAGAAGCGTTTGGATGTGCTTCTGACCGAAAGAATGTATGTAGAAACCCGGTCCAAAGCCCAGGCAATCATTATGGCGGGACAAGTCTATGTTAACGGACAGAAAGCGGACAAACCCGGCGTTTCCTACGAAGAAACTGTAGAGATCCAGGTCCGCGGGGACACCTGCCCCTATGTAAGCAGAGGTGGATTAAAACTGGAAAAGGCGCTCCGCGACTTTGGTGTTAAGCCGCAGGGATATGTTTGCAGTGATTCCGGTGCTTCGACCGGTGGCTTTACAGATTGTTTGCTGCAAAGCGGAGCCAAGAAGGTGTTTGCTATTGATGTGGGATACGGTCAGTTGGACTGGAAGATCCGGTCTGACGAGCGTGTCGTAGTGATGGAGCGAACAAATATCCGCTATGTTACGCCTGAAGATTTGGGCGAACCGCTGGATCTTTCTGTGATTGATGTAAGCTTTATCGGACTGGAGATCGTTCTTCCCACGATTAAGACTTTATTAAAACCCGGTTCCGGTCAGGTTCTGTGCCTGATCAAGCCTCAGTTTGAGGCCGGTAAGGAAAATGTCGGCAAGAAAGGCGTTATTCGGGATCCGCAGATCCATAAAATGGTGCTGGATCATTTCATTGCACTTGCAAAGTCCCTGGAGTTTTCCATTCTTGGGCTGACGTTTTCTCCTGTGAAAGGACCGGAGGGTAACATTGAATTTTTAGGACATCTAACCCTTGCGGATGTACCCGGCATTGAGCCGGATACTGCTCGGGTGGTGGCAGATGCTCACGACACATTGAAAGGGTGATAGAAAAATGAAGCGAGTCATTTTGACATCCAATCCATATCGCGACAAGGAATTTAATACTGTTCGTGAGGCAATACGGATCCTGAGGGATAGCGGTATGGAGGTAAAAGTCTGTCTTCCCTTTGAAGTGGACAAATCCTTTGAGCTTCCGAGAGACATTCGCTTCTCTCGTTTGGACAAGGAATTGCACCAAACAGATCTGATTATTTGCTTCGGCGGCGATGGCACGATTCTGCATATGGCAAAAACTGCAACCCGTGCCGGGATTCCTATTTTGGGTGTCAATATCGGCACGATGGGCTTTATGGCTGAACTGGAATCCACAGAAATGGATCAGCTGAAGCGGCTTGCCACCGGAGACTATACCGTTGATCACCGTATGATGCTGGATGTTACTGTCCACCGCGACAGAGATATTATTTTCCACGATATTTGCCTGAATGATATCGTTATTACCAAGGGCGCAGTTGCACGGATCGTCAACCTGAGTGTGGAATGTGACGGTGTTCAGGCGATGGAGTGCGGCGGTGACGGTGTGGTGGTTGCGACACCCACTGGCTCTACTGCCTACAGCCTATCTGCCGGCGGTCCCATCGTGGAGCCGGAGGCCCACAACATTCTGATTACGCCTATATGTGCCCATGATGTGGTCAGTCGCTGCATTGTTGCATCTGAAAAAAGGGTAGTGACGGTGAGACTGACAAAAAATGCTCGCAGAAACGCATTTCTTTCCGCAGACGGCGGCAAGGCAGTGCGGCTGAATATGGGAGATGTTGCAACTATCCGTAATTCCAGGCTTCAGACCCGGATGATCCGTTTGAAGGACAGAAGCTTCTATGATGTTGTCAACTCCAAGTTTAAATACTCCAGATGAGGTGAAATGATGAAATCACAAAGACAAGCCAAAATTATAGAGATCATCTCCAATAAGAATATTGAAACCCAGGAGCAGCTTTTGCAGGAACTGGCACAGTCTGGTTTTCACAGCACGCAGGCCACCGTTTCCCGGGATATAAAGGAGCTTCGTGTCATTAAGGAGCTTACCAGCTTTGGCACTTACCGCTATGCTGCCGCTGCTGACGAGGTTGGCGGCACATTCACAGCCCGGATGAATACGATCTTCCGGGAGTGCGTAACGCATTTTGATTACGCGCAGAATATGATCGTGATCCGCACATTGCCCGGTTTGGCATCTGCCGCTGCATCTGCCATAGACTCTATGAATTTGAGTGTGATCCTTGGTACATTGGCCGGAGATGACACTGTGTTTGTTGTTATGCGTGACAGCAACGCTGCTGCTGCATTTTGCGGTGAGATCAAACATCTGCTGAACTAATATGGAAGGAGGAGCGCTATGCTGAGTTTATTGCATATTGAAAACATCGCGGTGATTGAGCGCTCCGATATTTCCTTTGATCGGGGCTTCAACGTGCTGACCGGCGAAACCGGTGCCGGTAAATCTATCGTCATAGATGCGATCTCAGCGATTTTGGGTGAACGGGCATACCGGGATATGATCCGTACCGGCAGCCAAAAAGCCTCTGTGCGGGCAGTTTTTACAGATGTTCCGGAATACGCCTGGTTTTCGGAAAATGGCGTGGAATACGATCAGGAGACAATCATTCAGCGGGAGATTTATCTGGACGGCAAAAATGTTTGCCGAGTCAACGGCACACTGGTAACGGTTTCCATTTTGCGTAAATTGGGTGTGCAGCTGATCAATATTCACGGTCAGCACGATTCTGCCAGCCTGTTTGATGAAGCAAATCACTTGAAATTTCTGGACGATTTTGCTGAAAACCAGAGCGTTCGGGATACATATGCGGATCAATACACGACTGTTACCCAGCTTCGTCACGAAATTGACAGCCTGACGATGGACGAATCAGAAAAGCTGCGCCGTATGGAAACACTGCGTTATCAGATCGCAGAAATTGAAAAAGCGGAGTTGGAACCGGGGGAAGATGAGATTCTGGAATCCCGCCGCAAGGTTTTGCAGAATGCTGAAAAGATTGCCGAGTCTATGAACGAAGCTGTGGAATGTCTTTACGGTGGCGAGGACTGTGACGGCGCAACCGCCTTGTTAGCTGCTGCTGAGCGGGCGCTGGCCCGGGCAGGGAAGTTTGATGACAATATGGCAGCTCTGCGGGAGCGTGTGGCAGATTTGATGTATCAGGTGCAGGATGCTGCCGAGGAAGCGAGAGATGCCCGCTATGCTATGGAATATTCTGAGGAAGAACTGGACCGTATAGAATCCCGCCTGGATATTATCCACAAGCTGCGCAGAAAGTATGGCGCAACCTGTGAGGATATCTTGGCTTATCTGGAACGGGCGAAAGCAGAATTGGATGCCATCGAGTTTGCGGACGATCATCTGGAACGGCTGAAAGCTAAGCTGCTGAAAGCAGAGAAAGCTGCCTGGGATGCTGCTTATACTCTGCGGGATAACCGTATGCAGGCGGCACAGGTTATGTCGGAGAGAATTTTGACAGAGCTGGCACAGCTGGATATGCCAAGAGTACAATTCTCCTGCGAGTTTACGGAACTGGAGTTGACCGGTAACGGTGCGGATGCTGTGGCGTTCTATATGTCAGCCAATGCAGGCGAAGCCTTAAAGCCTATGAGCAAGGTGGCCTCCGGCGGCGAATTGGCCAGAATTATGCTGGCAATGAAAAATGTGCTGGCGGAAAAAGATGATGTAAAGACCCTGATTTTTGACGAGGTGGATTCCGGCGTTTCCGGCAGAGCCGCCCAGAAAGTGGCGGAAAAGCTGAGAAGTGTGGCGAAAAATAAGCAGGTTCTTTGCGTGACCCACCTTCCTCAGATCGCCGCGATGGGCGATACCCATATGCTGATCGCCAAGAGTGAAATGGGCGGCAGAACCTACACCACCGTCACACCCCTCGACTGGGAGGGCAGAAAGCGGGAAGTCGCCCGGATCATCGGCGGTGCGAAGATTACGGATATTACCCTCAAGAGCGCAGAGGAAATGCTGATATGAAACTGCTGAAGATGTTACTTCCGGTTATCATCCTTGCGTTATCGTTGAGCGGATGTGCAACGAAACGAACAGATATTTCCCTGGAAGAGATCATTGAGGCCTACGAAGAAGCGGGTTATTCTGTTTGGTCCCGGGAGTGCGATGAACCGTCGGATTATGGTGCGATTGCCTATATTCAGGCCGACCATCCGGATGGGGGTTATATTTACTTTACCATTTTTGAGACTTCACAGCAAGCAAAGGCATATAAGAAGGAATTCTACCATCCTGGAATGATGGGTCTTTTCTCTGTCATTTTCGGCGACCCTACTTGGCCGATCTGGAAGGTATACGGAAGCATTGTGGCTGAGTACGATCACGATAATTCTTATTTTATTGCACCTTTTAACCAGCTGCGACATAGTTCTTGACAAAATCAAAACTTTTTGTTAGGATGTCTTTAACACATTGATGGGATGAAGTAAGCGCCCCATTTTCCGTCAGAGAGCTGCCGTTTGGTGCAAGGCAGTGGGAAAACGCGCTGAAATACCTCCCGGAGTGGCCTGCCTGAACGCTAGTAGGGGAGGACGGGTGCGCCCGAGAAAGCGCAAAGCGTTGTTTGACGCTGTGAGGCTTTTCGCCGTGAGGCAAAAGCGAACCAGAGGTGGTACCGCGTAGTTTACGCCCTCTGTCCGAAAGGACAGGGGGCTTTTTATTGTGGGAGAGATAGATATGATCCAAAAACCAATGGATGTTCCGGAGTTGTTTCCGGTTCGGAAAAGCAAAACCCAGAAGCAAAGCTTCCGGGATAATGTGCTGCCCTACTTGGAAAGTATCGGATACACACCGTCTGTGGAGAAGGTCAGTATGGGCGCGCACAACATTGTGATCGGTGACCCGGATCGGGCAAAGTACCTGATCACCGCCCATTATGATACCCCTGCCAGTATCGGCATACCTAATGTACTGACCCCTTGCAACCCGGTTACATTCTTGCTGTATCAGCTGCTGGTGGTTGCGATGCTGTTAGCAGTATCCATCGGTGCTGCGATGCTGCTTTTGTGTTTCACCGGGAATGAACGTGTGGCACTGGTTGCCTGGTATATTGTTTATTTCGGTATTCTTATGCTGATGATGCTTGGTCCGGCAAATAAGTCCAATGCCAATGACAATACTTCCGGAATTGTGACATTACTGGAGGCAGCAGCGGCTATGCCTCAGCAACTGCGGGATCAGGTGTGTTTTCTGCTGTTCGACCTGGAGGAAGCCGGCCTTGTGGGCTCAGCAGGACATCGAAATGCGCACAAAGCCGCAACGGAAAGCCAGGTTATTTTGAATCTTGACTGTGTGGGAGACGGCAAAAACATTCTATTTTTCCCGGTCCACAAAGCCAAGACGGATACCGCGCTGATCCATCGACTTCAGGAACTTTGTAAAAAGGATTGGGGTGCCTATCATTTAGAAGTGCGGACAAAAGGCTTTACAGCCGGCTCTTCCGATCATAAAAAATTCCCAAAGGGTGTTGGCGTTATGGCCTTCAACCGGAATAAACTGGTAGGTTATTACTGCAACCGGATACATACCTGGCGGGATAAAATATTAAACTACGATAATGTAACATTATTGCGGGATTTGCTGATCGCATTTATCGCTGATTAAGGAAAGAAAGGAAAAACACTATGAAACTTTACGATGAACTGGTTGCCAGAGGCCTTATCGCTCAGGTGACCAACGAAGAAGAGATCCGGGAAATGATCGATAACGGCAAGGCTACCTTCTACATTGGCTTTGATCCCACTGCTGACAGCCTGCATGTGGGCCACTTTATGGCACTGTGCTTGATGAAGCGTCTGCAGATGGCAGGGAACCGCCCCATCGCTTTGATCGGCGGAGGAACCGCGATGATCGGCGATCCTTCCG
>CAYVSU010000055.1:0-9617 GCA_964454215.1 uncultured Oscillospiraceae bacterium
TGCAGAAATCTTCTGTTTTGTATTTTGCTTTAAATTCAGGACAAGGCAAGCCCAACAGAGACAGACCGATCTCATCGCCGTACTTTTCGTGCTCTTCTTTAGCCAGATCAATGATCACATCCGAAAAAAGGGATGCATAAGTGATCTGAATGGTGGTTTTGAGCCCATACTTATGGGCTGTATCCTGCTGGAAGCGGAAAATATCCAGCGATTCATCCCGGACGCCCTTTGCTCCACCCAAGGCCTTTTCAGCATACTCCGGGGAAAGCTCCGGTCTGTGGATGATATTTACAACAAATTTTTCCATATTGTTCCTTCCATATTCAGATTCTGTTTACTGAATGATCACACTGGTCTGCCCTCCCAGAGTCAGCACGGTGCCCTTGAGCTTAGCCTTGCCAACGCCAATATAGTCACAAATCTTGGACAGATCCAGACCGTTCAGCGCAGCAATCGTACTCAAATCAACAGATATCTCCTCTGAAGAGTTATTATGCAACAGCACAATGGTCTCTCCCTCATAGGTGATCTGGGAACCACCAAAGTTTTGGTAGCTGGTAACAATCGCCTTATAAGTGCCTCTTGCGATTGCGGGATATTTATTGCGGATGGAAAGCAGTTTACAATAATAATTGTAAAGGCTATTTTTATCCTTCAGCTGATCGGCAACCGTGGACTGGATCTGATTGGCATCCGAATAGGTTGACCCCGTCGGATTCTTTACAGTATCGCCGTCACCCCAAAGCATTGCCAAACGCCGGTTGGCATCCGTCTGCGCACTGCCGCGGGAGCCACGCATACCAATCTCTTCACCATAGTAAATCACCGGCGATCCTGGACTCAAAATATACAGGTTCGCTGCCATACGCATCATATTTTCCGTGATAAATGCGCCGGCAATCCGATCCATATCGTGATTAGAAAGGAAAGGCATCGCCATACCGTCAGGATTAACGGAAAGCATCTTGGTCTGGTAGGCTTCCAAATACCGATTATACTTGGCAATAGAAGTTCCCTTTGCTGCACTGGCAACGACACCTTCTGCCTGTGCCATCGCGAAATCGAAGCAGTTCATTGCCGTGTAGTACTCCAGGATCTCGGTTTCGCCGGACCAGCATTCACCAACACAGTAAATATCCGGGTCCACCTTGCGCAGCTCATCCATATACCATTCCCAGAATTCTACGGATCTGGCTGTGTCACCGTAATAGATGTACTTCACCGCATCAAACCGGAATCCGTCAATGCCCAGCGCCAGGTAATACTTTGCCACATTCAGCATTTCCTCCCGGACCTCGGGATTATCGAAGTTCAGTTCCGGCATATCACTGGAGAAATTGCATTCATACCAGCAGTCAATTCCGGCGATCTTCTGATAGGTAACACCGCCAAGCTTTTCAGCAGTGGTGACACAGCTGTAGTAATCGTAGTACTTGTTCTCCGTGTCGCCGTTTATCCGTGCTTCCTTAAAATCCAGGAACCACTGATGGGAAGAAGAAGTATGGTTAATGGCAAGATCCAAAATCAGCTTCACATTGCGTTCTTCACACAGGTCTGCCAATTCCTTCAGATCTTCCTCCGTGCCAAAGCGCCAGTCGATTTGATAATAATCTTTGGCATCATACTTGTGGTAAGACGGCGAGGAGAAAATGGGAGACAACCAAATACCCTGCACACCAAGGCTTTCTCCGGAGTTAATGTTGCCGTCATTCAAATAATCAAAACGGTTAATAAGGCCACGCAGGTCGCCAAAACCGTCCTGGTTGGAATCCGAGAAAGATCCAACAAATACCTGATAAAAGGTTCGGTAGTTATCGTCAATGGGGTCGACCATTGCAGGCAGCGTGCTGCCATCCTGCAAATTGCCGATCAATGCCACAATGCCGATTACCACTGCGATCACCAGTAGCAGAGCGGCTGCTGTCAGCAAAATTTTCTTTTTCGACATATGCGTTCACCTGATTTATTCCTTTACAGAATTCAAAAGGGCATCGTCGATCTTACCCCAGGCATTGGGGCCGGCACATTTTACATAGATGCCAACAACGATAGAGTCACCTTCTGTGTAAACAATATTCTCGATGACTGCGGTGTGCCATTCGTTATATACGGTGATCTGTGTATCTGCTTTATGTACGATTTCGCCATTAATCTTCACATAGGCATAGATCTCAGTTTCGCCGCCATCGCCACCCATAACGGAAATGGAATACTTATAAAGACCGGATTTCAAATCCTTGACTTCCTGTTCCAAGGTAAATTCAACGCAGTTTGCAGAAGCACCCCAGAAATGGTAGTGCTTGGTACCAGTCATAGAGTCTGTTACTTTATCTTCTACCGTCAGCTCATCAAAGCTTTTGATAGCAGTGGCTGTCCAGCTCTGCTCCCCGTCCTCAAAGCTCCAGTTATCCAGGAAGTTATACTCCACCATAGACACATAACAGGTTGCCTGCATACCGCCGGCTGTGCCGGTTATGGTGTACTTAGCTACGCCGCCATTTTTCATTGCGTCATAATCCACATTATGCCATTCCACCGAGATCTCCTGCTTGGAGTTATCGGACATAATCGCATTCACCGTTTCCGGAAGCACAATATCGCCGTTAAGGTCAATGATCAGATTCACATCTTCAATAGCATCAGCCTTGACCTCAGTTGTGTTGCCGTTTTTCACCAAAGCAAACACCTTCAGTGCCTCTGTTGCTTTGCCAGTAGCATCAAACAGCGCCTGGTTATCCACAGAACAACCGCCGTACCACTGACCCGCATCGTCAGGATCGTACTGTGCTGCATAGGATGCTGCCCAGCCGGAGCCGTATTTTTCCCAACGGGCGGAGTTTTCCTCCCAGCTGTTCTGACCGACAGAGATCCAGGTGCCTTCCCAATAGAACACACCAATGCCATTGGTGGTCTTATTGACCATCGTGTCGATCACATTGCGGATCAGATTTGCCTGGCCCTGGACTGTGAAGGGATAGTCCTTGACGATTCCACCGCCTTCACCGATGGTGTTGCCATAAAAGTCAGTATCCTCGGCGGTGAAAGCATAAGAAGTCTCCGCAACCATAACCTTCTTGTCGTAGGTCGTGGCAATATCGCTGAGCACCTGAGACAGGTTATCCAACGTTCCATGCCAGAAGGGATAGTAGGAAGAAGCAAAGACATCATAATCCACGCCGTAGTATTCCAGGTTCTTACCGTAACTGGTATAATTGGTAACCTTTTCCGGGTTGGCGAAATGAACTGCCACCAGTGCTCCGGGGAAAACCTCACGAACTGCCTTGGAACCGGCAGACAGCAGCTGCGCGATCTTCTTCCAGCCGCCCAAAGCACTGCTGCTTTCACCGCACATTACGCCGTTGGTCTCGTTGCCGATCTGCACCATACCAACATCCACGCCTGCATCCTTCAGCTGTTTTAAGCAATCTTTTGTGTATTCATAAAGTGCCTCAGATTTCTCGTCAATGCTCATACTGGCCCAGGCCTTGGGTGCCATCTGTTTGGCAGGATCTGCCCAGAAGTCACTGTAATGGAAGTTGACCAGCAGCTTCATTCCCTGCTCTGTTGCCCGCTTGCCAATTTCAATGGCATTCTTAATATCGCAGTTGCCGCCGCCGTAGCCGTTTCCGTTTGCATCAAATGGATCGTTCCAAACACGAACACGAATATAATTGATGCCATTTTCGCTAAGAATCTGGTAGACATCCTTTTCCACGCCATCGTGGTCATAGTACTTCACGCCGCTGGCTTCCAACGCAGGAACGCAGGAGGCATCCATACCCATAATAAAATCATCGGTCAGATTTTCAACCTTTTGGACATACAGAGAGTCTGAGCTAACATCCAAGGCCTTGCTTTTCGGCTGCCAAGACTCTTTAGTAGTAGATTTGCCGCATCCTGCAAAGAAAGAAGCAACCATTGCAATCACTAAAAGTACAGTCCATACTCTTTTCATTTTTTTCATAGGTGTCTCCGTTCTTCCCGGCGCCTTTCGGCGCCGGGATCAAAATTTCGGGGAGCGCGTGTAATGAATGATTACTGCACCAGTGCATCGTTCACATAAACGCGGACACTGATGGAATCCATAGTGACTGTGCCGCTGTCACGGGACAAAACCTCTGTGCCAGCCTGTGTGCCGTTGGCTACCAGATTCCATTCGCCGTCCAGTGCGCAAGGCAGAGCAGTATTATGAGGATTAAGGATCACCAGCGCCTGGCCGCCATTGCCGTCGTCATAGGTGATGGTAACAATTCCACTGCCCAATTCCTCGGTGGAAATTATCTGTGCATCGTTGGATGTGAAGATATCGAAGTGCTTACGCATTGCAATGAGGCCCTTGTAGTACAGCATAGCTTCATACTGCATAGTGCCTTCCTGGAGAACAGACCAATCGATATTGTTGATGGCATCACTGGACTTGTAACTGTTCTCGTCGCCATCCTTGGTGCGAAGCATTTCCTCGCCAGCCTGCCAGAAAGGCGTACCCTTGGCAACCATCAGGATCGCAGCTCCCAGCTTATTCATCTTGAGACGGTCCTCATCCGAGTTGCTGCCATTGGACAGCAGGAGCTTATCCCACAATGTATTATTATCGTGGGCGCTCATATAGTTGATGACCATTGCATTTTCAACTCTCCAGCCCTTGCCGCTGACATTGCCGCCCTTAATGCCGAACAGGACGGAAGACAGGTTGGCGCTGGCAGCACCGCTGATATAGCCCTTTGCAGCAGAATCAAACACACTGCCCTTCAGGCCGTCACGAATCACATCATTGAAGACAGCCACGGAGCCGATTGCATCGCCGGTAGGCTTGATCTGGCTGATATTGGACTGGTTTGCCTGTGCGCTTCCGTCGATAGTTGCGCCCATTGTCCAACCTTCACCGTAAATAATTGCCTCAGGATTGATGGTGTGAACCGCAGATTCCACTTCCTGCATCGTTTCCAGATCGTGCAGACCCATCAAGTCGAAGCGCAGACCATCCAGATTGTACTCTTCGATCCAGTAGGCAGCAGACTCTACCATAAACTTGCCAAACATATACCGCTCGGAAGCAGTATCGTTACCGCAGCCACTGGCAGAGGAATTTGCGCCTGTGCTGGTGTATCTGTAGTAGTAGTAAGGCACAATCTTGTTAAAGGAGCTGTTACCGTCATAGGTATGGTTGTAAACAACGTCCATAATAACGCCGATGCCTGCCTCGTGGAGGGCCATAACCATCTGCTTATACTCACGGATTCTGACTTCGCCGTTGTAAGGATCCGTAGAGTAGCTACCCTCGGGAACATTATAGTTCTTAGGATCGTAACCCCAGTTGAACTCAGAATCCGGGTTAGACTCATCCACTGTTGCATAGTCATAAACCGGCAGCAGATGCACGTGAGTAATACCCAGTTCCTTCAGATAATCCACACCAACGCTCTGACCGTACTCATTCACGAGTCCGGTTTCAGTAAAGGCAAGATACTTGCCCTTGTATTCGGAGGACTCGATCTTATTGGAGAAATCTCTTACGTGTACTTCCCAAATGATGGCATCGGAATAGCTGTCGATATCCATATTAAATTCTGCATCGTTCCAGCCTTCCGGATCGGTCAGTGAGAGATCCACGACCATACCGCGGTTGCCGTTAACACCTGCCGCCTTAGCGTAGGGATCCACCGCTTCCTGGGTACCAACAGCAGTGGTGACTGTATAGGTATAGTAAGTACCGTGTCCGCAGGCCTCGGTATGGGACCAAACACCCTTATCGCCCTTTACCAGTTCAACAGTCTTGTAAGCTTCAACGCCATCACCTGCGGTAAACAGATTCAGGACCACCTTGCTTGCGGTAGGCGCCCAAAGCTTAAAGGTTGTATTCTCACCATTGATCACAGCACCCAGGTCGGTACCGTCATAATGGTATGTTTCTGCAAAGTAATCGCTGTCAAAAATGTCGGTGGGAACCACATTCTTCTCACCGTAACCCTCGATCTCCACGCGGTAGATCTTGGAAAGATCCAAGTCCTCGCCAACCTCGATATAGCCGGCGATGGCTTCCTTGCCCAAGGTAGAAACAGAAACGACTTCTACTTCTCTTTCACCGTCGTAGACCTTGATCTGACTCAGGTCGGTGATTGTGGTTTTGGGTGTGATATTGTAGCGGATCTGCCGAATATCAGTCATACCGGCAAGAGAGAATTTTTGAATCATTTTCAGTGTTTTGCCTCCATCGTTACTTTCATACTGAGCAGAATCGCCGGTCTTCAGGTAGATAAATGTTTCTCTGCCATCCACAACGGCAAAGCGGTCCTGATCATAGTCCTTCGTTGCGCTGCCCCATTCACTTCCGCCGGGATCCGAGCAATTTTTACGGACAATAAAGCCAATCTCGCTAACACCCTCAGGAACATTCACGACAACCTTCGCGCCGTAGGAGCATTCATGGAACAGGTAACCCTTACCTGCCACATCGCCCCACCAGATCCAAATATCACAGTTTTCATAAGTACCGGAATAGGACCAGTAGAAGGTTACCTGATTGTAGCCATCCTGCAGAGGCTCTGTATACTCGTCTTCAGGGATGACATATGTCGGTTCCGTTGTCGGTTCCGTTTTGGTTGCAGACTCCTGCGTCTTGCTACAGCCTGTAAGAACAACAGACATAACCAATACCAATGCAAGAATCAGGGAAATCAAACGCAGTACGTTTTTCATAGTTTTCTCCTCCATATTGTTAATTGGTTTCAGCGCTTTGTTTTTTCAATTAAATCCAGGATTTTTTGCTTACGGTTATCAGTTGCATACCGGGGTGTTAGGCGCCAGGACCAGTTTCCTTCCGCAGTTGCAGGGATGTTCATTCTCCCCTGATCATTGGTCAGTTCCAAAAAGTCCTGCATCGGCACCATCGCCAGATTGGCTTTGCTGCCATATGCAAATTCGATCAAATCGTAAGTGCGGCTCTGCTCCTTATTGCGGGGACACTCCCGATTGAACCGTTTTCTGGCAACACCTGATATATTTTTCAGCCAGGTGCGCGTACAATCTGAATCGTGGGACGCGGAGTACACAACGCAATTGGCGGATTGATACATTCTCGGCAGGTTTTCACTGTCTTCGTCATAAAAGGCAAAATGCAGCATTTTCATTCCGGGAAAACCGGTGTCCGTCAGCAGTTCTCTGACGTCTTCCGTGATGAATCCCAGATCTTCCGCAATAATCTTGGCATTGGGGAATTCTGCAGCGATTTTGCGGAACAACGCAACACCGGGAGCAGGATCCCACCTGCCGTTTCTTGCGGTAGGCTCTCCATAAGGTATATTGTAGTAGCCGGCAAAGCCGCGGAAGTGGTCGATTCGCAAAATATCGTAGAGTTGGAACGCCGCCCCAACACGGTTGATCCACCACTGAAAACCTTGTTCTTCCATCAGTTTCCAGTTATAAATCGGATTGCCCCAAAGCTGTCCGTCCGCTGTAAAGCCGTCCGGTGGACATCCGGCAACCACCGTAGGAGCAAAGTCCGCATCCAGCAGGAACTGCTCCGGCGCAGACCAAACATCCATACTGTCGTGAGCCACATAAATCGGCATATCGCCAATGATCAGAATGCCTCTTTCGTGGGCATATGCGGCAACCGCGCTCCACTGCCTGTGAAACTCAAACTGAATCCAGCGCCAAAATGCCATTTCCTGTGCAAAATCCGCTTTTTGAGCAACTGCCTGGCGGTAATCCCGGTGCTCTGGGTGCCAGTTGGTCCAGCTTTGATGATGATAGTGGACCTTCAGCGCCATAAACAAGGCATAATCCTCCAGCCACGGGGCATTCTTTTCTACAAAAGCATTAAACTCCGCAGCGGGTTGAAAACGGCTGAATGCCCGTCTCAGCACCGCATAACGGGTTTGGAATAGCTTTCCGTAGTTCACCCGTTTCGAATGATCTATTTGTGCTTTACATTCCGCCTTTGTTAACAGTCCGATCTTCGCCAAAATGTCCAGGTCAATAAAGTAGGGATTTCCTGCAACAGATGAAGGCGATTGATAGGGACTGTCACCATAGGATGTCGGATTCAGCGGCAAAACCTGCCAACATTTTTGACCGGTGGCACACAAAAAGTCCACGAAGTCGAAGGCCTCCTTGCCAAAGCTGCCAATGCCATACTTAGACGGCAGACTGCTGACCGGCATAATCACGCCGGCCTTGTGTTCAAAACCAAAATTTTTGGTATGGTCCAATAAGAATCTCTCCTTTCCGAATCACACTGCATCATTATAGCACAAAAATCACAGCGTGAATAGATGTAACTTTAGAAAAATTTCACATTTCTGAGAGAAATTCCTGTGCGCAGCACCGCGATCGTGTGTGAGATTTTTCATTGCTGTCTTTAATGAAGGCAAAGTACCAAGAACAGGAATACCGGAAACGACTTTCTTCTACCTTCCAATTTGTTAACAGTTTT
The DNA here is from genome assembly GCA_964454215.1 of uncultured Oscillospiraceae bacterium. Lineage (GTDB taxonomy): Bacteria > Bacillota > Clostridia > Oscillospirales > Oscillospiraceae > Faecousia. The sequence continues at coordinate 8,435 of CAYVSU010000055.1, forward strand.
TTAACAAAACAGAAGTATTATGTAAGCAATCGAATTGTAAAATGTCATAATCAATGTAAAATAGAGATTCAGGAGGATCGCTATGATAAAAATCATTACCGACTCTGCTGCCGATTTTGAACCTTCGGAACTTACAGAGAAAAATATTACTTGTATTCCCCTTACCGTTATGTTCGGGGAAGCTGAATATTTGGAAAATGTGAATCTTTCCAAGGCACAGTTTTATAAATTGCTGGCCGAATCCGAAGCGCTTCCGAAAACCGCCCAGGCGTCACCTCAGATTTTGATAGATCTGTTTGAAGCCGCCAAACAATCCGGCGACCAGGCGATTTATATTTGTCTGTCTTCTGCACTGAGCGGAACTTATCAAACAGCGGTTATGTCGCAGAAAATGGTCGCCTGCGACGATTGTTTCGTTGTGGATAGTTTGAACGGTACAGGCGGTCAAAGAATGGTAGTTGAATACGCCGTCAAGCTCAGAGATGAAGGTAAATCCGCTGCCGAAATTGTTACCGAGATCGAGACCCTGCGCAACCGTATTGTACTGTACGCCTGTATGGACACAATGGAAAATCTTTATCGCGGCGGGCGCATATCGCAGGCGCTTTACACCTTCGGCAGCATTGCACAGATCAAACCAATCATACAAGTGAATCAGGAAGGCAAGGTTATCGTTCCTGCGAAAGCAATGGGTATGCGAAAGGGTATGGATTATCTTTGCAAACAGATCACCCTGCAAAAGCCCAGTAAGGATTTCTCTTTCTATGTAATGTACACTGACAACCGCACCAACGGGGAAATGCTGGCTCAGCGTGTCCGTTCTATGGGCATTGATGTCCCCGATGACCGGATCATTCAGGTCGGCGCGGCAATTGGAACCCACATTGGTGCAAACGCCATTGGTTTCGTATATGTCTGTGAGTAACATTCACAAATACAGCCCATTGCCGTGGAGAATGAGGTTGCCGACAATATGTATAAAGAGGTAATAGGTAAGAAGTAAGCCCCAAGAACTTATCGTCCTTGGGGCTTTGGAGGTACCGCCCAGATTTGAACTGGGGAATGAGAGTTTTGCAGACTCTTGCCTTACCACTTGGCCACGGTACCATATGAAATAAGGAACGCCAAGCGTTCCTTATCTTTTTGGAGCGGGTGACGAGGCTCGAACTCGCTACCTCCACCT
>CAYVSU010000056.1:0-9452 GCA_964454215.1 uncultured Oscillospiraceae bacterium
ACTGCAGGAGCGCCTGGCAAAGCTCTCCGGCGGTGTTGCCGTGATCAAGGTCGGCGCACAGACCGAGGTTGCTATGAAGGAGCAGAAGCTCCGTGTGGAAGACGCTCTGAACGCTGCCCGGGCCGCTGTGGAGGAAGGCATCGTTGCCGGCGGCGGTACTGCCCAGGTCAACGCCATCGCTGCTGTGGAAAAGCTGATCGCTAAGCTGTCCGGTGACGAAAAGACCGGTGCAAAGATCATCGCCACTGCTCTGCAGGCGCCTGTCCGCCAGATCGCCGAGAATGCCGGCGTGGAGGGCAGCGTGGTCTACGGGAAGATCCGATCTTCCAAGAAAGTGGGTTGGGGCTACAACGCCTACACCGAAACCTACTGCGATATGATCGCATCCGGCATCGTGGATCCCACCAAGGTGACCCGCTCCTCTCTGGAGAATGCCGCCTCCATCGCCTCCTGCGTGCTGACCACCGAAAGCCTGGTGGTCGACAAGCCCGATCCCGCTGCGGATGCTGCTGCAGCAGCCGCGGCTGCCCAGGGTGGAATGTACTAAGAAAATACCAAAAAGCCGGCTGCATTCTCCGCAGCCGGCTTTCCCTTTTTCTACTTATTCTGCACAAATGACCTTTGCGCCCTCAAACTCAACGTGCAGAGGGATCATTTCCCAGTTAGCTTCAGTGATTCCGTGGAGCTTCTTGGAAAGTTTTTCTTCCAACCCTGGGTTGCGGGTGATGCACAGCAGGGTCGGGCCGGCACCCGAAAGGCAAAATGCGGCACCTGTGGTGCGGATCAGACTTTCGATCTTTTCATAGTCCTTTATGAATTTCTTGCGGTAAGGCTGGTGGATGCGGTCCTGCATTGCGTTGCGCAGCAGCTTTTCATCTCCCAGCTCCAGCGCTTTTAGGACCAGCGCACCGTGGGCAATGTTATAAACCGCGTCACCACGGTCATACTCCGTGGGTAACGCCGCACGGGCGTGGGGCGTGGGCAGGTCAAAATCCGGAACAAGGGCCAAAAATTCCCAATCCGGATGCAGGGGGAAATTGACGCAGACCGGCAGACCGTTATCCACCATAGAAGCAGTCAGGCCACCGAAAAAGGCGGGAGCAAGGTTATCGGGGTGACCTTCCATAGCATTGGTGATATTCAGCAAGCCCTGGGTAGACAGTTTACTGCCCCGCAGCACATTAGCGCCCATAGCACCTGCCACCAGCAGCGCAGCAGAAGAACCCAAGCCCCGGCAGACTGGGATCTGCGCGTTAATATGGATCTTCACGCCCCGGACCTCCTCGCTCAGGGAAGCCAAAACGGCGCAGTAAGAGGTATATGCAAGGTTATCCGGGCCGGTATACGCCTCATCACAGCCTGTGATCTCCAAGCCGGACTCCGTTTCTTCAAAGGTCACATCCGTATAGAGGCTCAGGGCACAGCCAAAGGCATCAAAGCCGGGACCTAAATTTGCCGTAGTTGCAGGAACGCGAATGGTTACTCGTTTCATATATGTTTTCCTCTCTTTACAGATTCAGCACGAAGTCCAGCATTGCTTCCTTGCTGATCACCCCGGTGTGAAGCTGGGGTTTTTGGCGCAGACCGGACAGATTGCTTGGGATCGCCACGCCGGTGATCGCCTGCAGCCGCTCCATCAAAGCAAATTCATTGCCGGACGTATCACCGCCAACGGCATCCAGCACCGCCGCCGGGAATTTATACGGCGACGCAGTGGACAGAACAACCATAGGCCGGCGGTCGCCGGTTTGGTTTACATAATCTTCTGCCACTGCCCAACCGGAAGCGGTATGGGTATCGCAGAGGTAGTGTTTTTCCGCCCAGACCTTGCTGATAGTAGCGGCATTTCGGGCATCGTCACTCCACCCCGCCCAGAACTGGCTCTGAATTTCTGCCAAAAGCGGGGCCGGGACCCGATAGCTGCCCTGGGTGTTCAGCTGCGACATCAGCTGTGCCACCAGCACAGTATCGCCGCTCATCAGGTACAGCAGCCGTTCCAAATTGGAAGACACCAAAATATCCATTGAAGGCGAGGTGGTCTTATGCAAAGGGCGGCGGCGGTCGTAAGTGCCGGTTCTAACAAAGTCCGTCAGCACATTGTTGGCGTTGGAGGCGCAGATAAGCATACCCACAGGCAGACCCAGTTTTTTAGCCAGGTAGCCTGCCAAAATATCGCCGAAGTTGCCGGTGGGAACAGAGAAATTCACCTCGTCACCCAGCCGGATAGTACCCCGATCCAGAAGATCCCGATAAGCTTTGAAATAGTAGGTGATCTGGGGCGCCAGGCGGCCAATATTGATGGAATTGGCGCTGGACAGTTTGAAAGGCAGCGACCGATCAGCGCAAGCGGCAAAGATGTTCTTTACGCCGGTTTGCGCATCGTCAAAATTGCCACGGACTGCACAGACCGTCACATTTTTGCCCTCCTGACTCACCATTTGACGCCGTTGAACATCAGAAACGCCGCCATCGGGATAAAACACACAGATACGGATGCCGGGCACATCCCGGAAGCCCTCCAGTGCAGCTTTGCCGGTATCGCCGGAGGTTGCGGTAAGGATGAGGATATCTTCATCCATTTTCTTGGCGGTCTTTGCCGCGGTCATAAGCTGTGGAAGCATAGAAAGGGCCACATCCTTAAAGGCAGAAGTTGGCCCTCGGAACAGTTCCAAAACGGTAAAGTCGCCCACCGTTACTGTAGGAGTCAGATCTTCGGTCTCGAATTTTCCCGTGTAGGCTTTTGCTACCAGATCGTCCATATCCGGGATATCCGGCAGAAAAGCGGACAGGATCTGCGACGCCATCGACAAAGCATCTGAATCAACACATTTGCGCCAGTCAAAAGCAGGCAGTTTCTCAGGAAGGTAGAGTCCGCCATCGGATGCAAGGCCCTTCAGCACCGCTTGGGCGCTGTCCAGTGTGTCTTCCAGACAGCGCGTAGAATGATATTGCATAACTTCCCCTCCAAAACCCTGAATAAAATTCAGCAACTGCACAAAATAGAAACTTTTTGACAAAAAGACTTGGTTTTTGATTGGGTATATGATATACTTTATCAGTAAAAAATGCAAGTGTTTTCGTAAGGAAAACAGACTATTGAGTTTTGGGAGGGCAAAACAATGAATATTGGATTGCTTGGCTTTGGCGTTGTAGGCCGGGGCGTGTACGACATCACCAAAACCCGGGAGGATATGCGGGTCTGCAAGGTAGTTTGTCTGGAGGATGTACAGCTTCCCGATGCCGTCGTTACCAAAAATTTTCAGGACGTGCTGATGGATAACACCATTGACACAGTGGTAGAGGCAATGGGCGGTCTGCACCCGGCTTATGAGTTTGTCCGGTCCGCCATTGAAGCAGGTAAAAACATTGTCACCTCCAACAAAGCGCTGGTGACCACCTTCTATGATGAGCTGATCCCGCTTGCCCAGGAAAAAGGCGTTTTTTTTCGCTGCACCGCGGCAGTGGGCGGCGGCATCGGCTGGCTGTCTGAACTGGAGCGTGCCCGCCGGGTGCAGGTAATCGACCGGGTTGGTGGCATTATGAACGGCACCTGCAACTATATTCTCGATTCTATGACCCGCCTGGGTCTTACCTATGCCGACGCTTTGAAGCAGGCTCAGGCACTGGGCTACGCAGAAGCCAATCCCACCACCGATGTAGAGGGCATCGACACCTGGCACAAGGTGATTCTCTCTTCTAACGTGGCATTCGGTGTCAGTTTGGAAAAGAACACTGTACCGGTTGCCGGTATCAGCCGTATCCGTGCAGAGGATGTAGCCCGTTTTACCGCTCACGGTATGGTCTGCAAGCTGATATCCACAGGCAAGCGGACGGAAAGCGGTTTCAGCGCCTATGTACAGCCCACGCTGTTTTATCAAGGTCAACCGGAAGCTGCAGTGCCAATGAATTTTAATTTAATCACCCTCATCGGCGCCACCTCCGGCCGTATGAGCTTTTACGGACAGGGCGCAGGCCGTTACCCCACCGCATATAATGTGGTGCAGGATTGTGTGGATCTGCTGGAGGGCGACGGTTTCTACAGCCCCTACGGCGAAACTGCAGCCGTTCAAAATGACGGTCTGATGTGCTACTACGTCCGGGGCGGCAAGGACCTGCCCGCCGCTATAGCAGAAGACTGGAACGGTGCGGCCGTCACCGAGCCCGTCAGTGTGGCAGCGATGCACGCCTGGCTAAAGGAAAACCCCGACGCCTTTATCGCCGCTATGCCGGAAGAGAAGTAAAGGGAAAGGAAATGAAGTATATGCTGAAAGTTGTAAAATTCGGCGGCTCGTCTATGGCGGATGCCGGTCAGTACAAAAAGGTACGGGACATCCTGCTGGCTGACCCAAGCCGTAAGGTAGTCGTCGTTTCCGCCGCAGGCAAGCGCTTCAGCGGCGACCATAAGCTGACTGACCTTTTGTATTTGTGTCACTCCCATGTAAAATACGGCGTAGACTGCAACCGTATCTTCAAAATGATTTCCGGCCGGTACTTAGATATCCAGCGGGATCTGGACCTGGATATCGATCTGATGCCGGAGCTGACTGACCTGAAGCGCCGCATCGATGCCAAACAGGTAACCCGGGAAGAGCTGGTCAGTCGGGGCGAATATTTTTCTGCCAAGCTGATGGCCTGCTATCTGGGATTCCAGTTTATCGACGCCGCCGATTGGGTCAAATTCAATATGGACGGCTCCGTAAACCAGGAAGACTCCTACGCTGCTCTGCGGGAGCGGGTTACCCCCGGTCACGGTGTAGTGATCCCCGGTTTCTACGGCACGATGCCCGACGGCTCCATTCACACCTTCTCCCGGGGCGGCAGTGATATTTCCGGCTCTTTGGCCGCCGCCGCGCTGGACGCTGATGTCTACGAAAACTGGACCGATGTTTCCGGTATTTTGATGGCAGACCCCCGGCTGGTGGACGATCCCCAGGCGATCCCCGAAGTGACCTACGATGAGTTGCGGGAGCTAAGCTACTCCGGTGCTCAGGTGCTTCACGAGGACTGCATCTTCCCTGTCCGGGAAAAGAATATTCCCGTGAACATCCGCAACACCAATGCACCCGGCGACCCCGGCACGATGATCAAAGAGTCCTTTGAGAGCGACCACGATCCTGACCGATTCATTACCGGCATCACCGGAAAGAAGGATTTTTCCATTATTTCCCTTTCCAAACGGGGTATGAGCAACCAGGTAGGCGTTCTGCACAAAGTTCTGACGGTTTTGGTGCGCCACCACATCAGTGTAGACTATGTTCCCAACGGTATCGACAATGTTTCCGTTGTACTGCCCACCCACGCCATCGAAAAAGAGCTTTACACCATTATGGCAGAGATCAAGAAGGAAGTGGAGCCGGACACACTGGATGTGCATCACAACATCGCTGTGGTTGCCGCCGTTGGTCGGAAGATGGCCTTCCGCCCCGGCATTTCCGGTAAGATCTTCGCCGCACTGGGCGAAAGCGGCATCAACATCCGTATGATCAACCAGGGTCCCGACGAATTGAACATCATCTTCGGCGTGGATAATCAGGATTTTGAAGCCGCCATCAAGGTGCTGTATAACAGCTTTGTAAAATAAATATTCCGTCATTGGGAGGAATTCTCTATGAAACTCTATACCGTAGCTGTTCTGGGCGCAACCGGCGCAGTGGGACAGGAAATGATCAGGGGACTGGAGGAGCGCAACTTTCCCGTTGGGAAGCTGATTCCTTTAGCATCCAGCCGAAGCGCCGGCAAAACTCTGAAATTTAAGGGCGAGGATGTGACCATCCAGCTTGCCTGCAACCAGGCTTTTGAAGGTGTGGATATCGTTCTGGGCGCCGCGGAAAACGACATTGCCAAGCAGTTCGCTCCCGCCATTGTGAAGGCCGGCGCAGTGTTTGTGGATAATTCATCCGCATTCCGGATGGATCCCAAGGTGCCGCTGATCGTGCCCGAAGTAAACCCCGAGGACATTTCCTGGCACAACGGCATTATCAGCAACCCCAACTGCTCCACTATCATCACCATTACCGCTGTTAACGCGCTGAATAAGCTCTCCCCCATTCAAACTATGACCGCATCTACTTATCAGGCAGTCTCCGGCGCCGGTGCCGGCGGCCCCATTGAGCTGATGAATGAGGTGGAGGCCCTTTCCAAAGGCGAACACTATGCGCCCAAGATCTTCTCTCATCAAATCGCCTACAATCTGATTCCTCAGATCGGCGGTGAAAGTTTTGAAGGCTACACCAGCGAAGAAATGAAAATGCAAAATGAGGGCCGGAAGATCATGCACCTGCCGGATCTGAAGGTTTCCTGCACCTGCGTCCGCGTGCCTGTGGTCCGCAGTCACTCCATTTCTGTCAGCCTGCATTTTGACAAGCCCGTCACTGTAGCGCAGGTCCGTGAGATTCTGGCAGATGCCCCAGGCGTAAAACTGGTGGATGATCTGGTCAACAAACAGTATCCTATGCCTTTGGACACCTCCAATCAGGATCTGGTGTTTGTGGGCCGCATTCGTCCCGATCTGACAGATGATCAGGGCATCTGCCTGTGGTGCTGCGGCGATCAGGTCAGAAAAGGTGCCGCTGTCAACGCTATTCAAATCGCAGAACTGTTGGTTAAGTAAAATTTATCGCCCGGTGCAGCACGCACCGGGCGATTTATTATATTCCCAACAACATTTTGGCAAACATAAAGTAGACCAGAAGAGAGACTGCGTCCACGATGGTGGTAATGAAGGGGCTTGCCATCACCGCAGGGTCTGCTTTCAAAGCCTTGGCGACCATCGGCAGTACACAACCCACCGCCTTGGCAATAACAACTGTAAAACACAGAGCCAAACTGACCACCAAATCCACCCGGAAAGTGATCTCCGGGTTACCAAACAGCAACCGGTCCACCAACCAGATTTTAGCAAAGCACACCACCGCCAGGGCAATGCCGCACATCAGCGCCGTTCGCAATTCCTTCCACAGCACCAGGCCGATATCCCGGAATTTCAGCTCATCCAAGCTCAGCGCACGGATCACGGTAACGCTGGACTGAGAGCCAGAGTTACCGCCGGTGCCCATCAGCATAGGGATGAACGCCGTCAGCACCACCACGCTGGCAAGGGCATCCTCAAAAGCTGTGATGATCAAACCCGTAAAGGTGGCAGACACCATCAAGATCGTCAACCAGGGAAAGCGGCTTTTGAAAAGGTCCCAGGGGCTGCTCTTGACATAGGGCTTTTCCGTGGGCAACATACCGCCCATCAGCTCGATATCCTCGGTGGTCTCCTCTTCCAAAACGTCCATTGCGTCATCGAAGGTAACGATGCCCACCATCCGGTTTTCGCCATCCACTACCGGCAGCGCAAGGAAGTTATACTTGCTGAACATATGGGCAACTTCTTCCTGATCGGTAACCGTGGTGACAGAGATCAGATTCGTTAACATAATCTCGCTGATCCGCATCTCATCATCTTCTGCCAACAGTAAATCCTTCACCGTAACCAAGCCGATCAGATGCCGGTTGGAATCCGTTACATAGCAGGTGTAGATCGTCTCCTTGTCCACGCCCTGCCGGCGGATCCGCAAAATAGCTTCCTCTACCGTCATCGTCGGACGCAGGGACACGTATTCCGTAGTCATCCAGGCACCGGCGGAATTATCCGGGTAGCGCAGGATCTGATTGATGGACTTCCGCATTTCCGGATCTGCCTGTTTCAGGATCCGTTTGACCACATTGGCAGGCATTTCCTCCACCAGGTCCGCCGCATCGTCCACATATAATTCGTCAACGATCTCCTTCAGCTCATTATCAGAAAAGCTGTGGATCAGCAATTCCTGGGCATCCGGCTCCATTTCCACGAAGCTTTCTGCCGCCAGTTCCTTAGGCAGCAAACGAAACAGCAGTGGGATACGCTGTTCCTCCAGATCGTTAAACAGGGCGGCAATATCGCTGGGATTCATCACCAATAAGATATCCCGCAATGCCGCGTATTTTCTCTCCTCAAGCATTTTAACGAGGGCTTTTTCTACGATTTCAAATCGCTCTGCCATAGTGTTTCCTCCTTTAATTTTACTCATTAAAGGCAAACACCGGTCGTTACAAAGTGGCCGCCCGGAAACGCGGCCGCTGGCTACTTCGACCGGGTATATTGCCGCTTGCGCCGGATTCCATGCAATTGCCTCCTTTGTTCGTCAATTCTTCCATTATTTTACCGCCGTTTTTCTTTCTTGTCAACCTTGACGATAGCCCTTTCCTTGCGTAAAATGTAGATAGATAAATTTGGTTCTATCACTCTGCAGATTGCATCGGTTTGATAGAGCTCTCTACAAAAACTTGAAAGGTGGCGAGGTTATGATCCGCATAGCCACAAAGGACGATATCCCTGCAATGCTGAAAATTTACGCACCTTATATATTGACTACCACCTATACCTTTGAATACACGGTCCCTTCTGAGGAAGAATTCTTATGCCGGTTTGAAAGCATCACTTCCCAGTTTCCCTGGCTCGTATGGGAAGAAAACGGCTGTGTTCTGGGCTATGCCTACGGCAGCTTGCCCTTTGACCGGGCGGCATACAGCTGGTGCGGAGAAATATCCGTTTACCTGGCGCCCCAGATCCAGGGCCGCGGCATTGGCAAACAGCTCTGCACCGCACTGGAAGAAATTATGTGGCGGCAGGGTTATCGGGTGATCTATTCTCTCATCACCACGGAAAATGCAGGCTCTCTGCGATTTCACGAAAAACTGGGCTACCGTACCGCCTGCGTAATGGAACGCTGCGGTGTCAAGTTTGGCAGATGGCTGGGTATTGTTTGGATGGAAAAACGGGCAAAACCTATCGAAACTCCCAGTGATTTCCCTGTGTCGTGGAAATGCATTGTGAATATTGACGGAAATTTAGAGAATATTTTAGCCAATCTGCCCCTTTCGTAAACCGAAAAAATATGGTATGTTATTTATGGATATTTATGGGTGTCTTTCGGACAAGTCCGCAAATTTATCATAAGGAGCTGTAACAATGTACTTCCAAAAGAAACGCTGCATCGCTATGCTTCTGGCCGGTGGCCAGGGCAGCCGCCTGAAGGTTCTGACGGAGAAAACCGCCAAGCCTGCTGTCCCCTTTGGGGGTAAGTACCGCATCATCGACTTTCCCCTTTCCAACTGCGTTAACTCCGGCATTGATACTGTGGGTATTCTGACCCAGTATCAGCCCCTGGAACTCAACGAATACATTGGCAACGGTCAGCCCTGGGGCTTAAACAAGACCCACAGCTGTGCCCAGGTACTGCCGCCCTACGAGCGGCACGACAAAAAGTCCGGCTGGTACAAAGGCACCGCCAATGCCATCTACCAGAACATCGACTTTATCGAGCGTTTTAACCCCGATTATGTGGTAATTCTCTCCGGCGACCACATTTATAAGAGGGACTATGCCGATATGGTGGCTTACCACGAAAAGAACAACGCTTCCTGCA
>CAYVSU010000057.1:0-9439 GCA_964454215.1 uncultured Oscillospiraceae bacterium
TGGGCTATGAAGGCCGCTGTGCATTCCCCTCCAACTTCGATGCTGACTACTGCTATAGCTTGGGTTATAACGCCTTTATGCTGATCCAGTACGGTTACACCGGCTATCTGTCCAAGGTTTCCAATCTGCAGGCTCCTGCGGAAGCGTGGGTCGCTGGCGGTATGCCTATGACCAAAATGATGAACATTGAAAGAAGAAATGGTAAGGATAAGCCCGTCATCCGCAAGGCACTGGTGGAATTGGAAGGCAAGCCCTTCCAGTACTTTGCTGCGCACAGAGAGCAGTGGGCTGTGGAGACTTGTTTTGTCTACCCCGGCGCCATCCAGTACTTTGGACCCAGTGAGGTCTGTGACCTGCCTACCCGCACGCTGACTTTGGAAAAGGCTTAATTTGCCAGCAACCAAAAGCGGAGCAGGGAGTACGGTGTCAAAATCGTTTTTCCTAAAGGGCTGTTTGTTATCAAACAGCCCATTTCGAAAAGGAGGAATTATTTATGGTTAAAAAAATGACGGTCCTTGTCCTGGCAGTTCTGCAGATTTTGTGCCTGTGTGCCTGCGGCAGTAAAGGCACGCCCACACCCACCACGACAGCTCCCACTGAAGGAACGACTGCGCCTATCACCACCACAACAGAGCCTGTTCCCACGACAACAGAGCAGATCCCTGCCACAACAGTGCCTGAAATTTACGATCACACCAGTACAGATGTCTATCAACAGATAAATTGGTTTGATAAGATCCAAACTGCGAAGATGGAAGGCGTTTTAGAGGGTGGAGAGTATTTTTACATTCCTACGACGGAAGATCTGTATAAAGTGATGCAGGGCTGCTGTACCGACGGACAGTATATGTATGCCATTCTGGAAAAGAAAAATCAGGATGTTGACGGCGAGACACGGTCTCTTTGCCGTGTATTCAAGGTGGACCTTGACAGTTGGGAAGTCGTTGCTATTTCTGAACCTTTGAAACTGGATCATGCCAACGGTGCTACCTTTAACACAAAGACCAACGAAATTTTGGTTACCCATTACAATTATTTACCCAATACCCTTTCGGTGGTGGATCCTGAAACACTTACGATTACCAGAACTGTGGAGTTGGATTATGAGCTCCGGGGTATTGCTTATAATGAGGAAAAGGATCAGTACGCAGTTGTGGTCAAAAACAGCTGTGATATTGTAATCTACGATGCGGACTTTGTGGAACAGGCATACTATGAATGTGAAGACCCGGGGCTGGGCAAGCAGTGCGTCAGCTGGGACGGAGAGTACTTGTACCTGAGTTATACCGGTGCGCTAAAATCCAAAACTGCCGGTTCGGAGATCATTTGCTGCTATGATTGGTCCGGAAATTTCTGCGGGGTATTCCGGCTGAATGTCTACATTGAACTGGAAGGATCCTTCCACGTCAACGGAGAAACATACATCAGCTTTTATAATAACGGCGGAAAATTCTATCGTCTGAATTTGGATGGAATCGAGCTTTTGGAACCGCAAAACTGAAATTTGAGCCTGTTCCCGCGGGAACAGGCTCTTTTTGTCGTATGATGGAAAAAACAATCTGCGGGTGGTCGTTGAAAAAAGAACCGGGCGGTGGTATAATGCAAGCAGATCGGATGGGAGGAGAGATGCTATGAAAAAATGGACGCGCTTTTTGTTTCTTTTATACGGCGCGTTGATGCTTTGGCTTCTGTTTGACCGAAGCGGCAATGTCGACGGTGTGCCATACTGGGATCAGGTGCAGGGTAATATGAACTTGGAGCCCTTCCACACTGTAGGCAACTACTGGCATATTCTGACCCATCGGGAGTATTATGTGGAAAAATGGGAAGCTGCCAGCATCTATGCCTACCACGCCCGCTTCGCGTTCATCAACCTGGCAGGCAATGTGGTAATGTTTGTGCCCCTGGGATATTTTATTCCTGCGGTATGGAAAAAATGGAGAGGGCTTTTTCGTTGCCTTGTGTGTGCCGGACTGATGATACTGGCAGTAGAGATCGCACAACTGTTTACCCTGCGGGGAAGTTGTGATGTAGACGATCTGATATTGAATCTCATTGGCGTGACGGTGGGCTACCTGTGCTATGCTGTAATGCATCCCAAACCAAAACGCAAAAAGAGCAAAAAGTAAAAACTGCGGAACTGATTTGATAAATAACGGCAAATGATTGTTTAGAGGCGCAGTGTCCGCAAGGCACAAAAGCTTCCTGCTGAGGGAGCGTCTTGTTCCTGCGCAAAACAATTATGTATTTTCCTGTAAGCAACAGAGCCATCCGGAGGGATGGCTCTGTTTGTTTATTCTGAAAAACCCTGCGTTTCCAGTAAGTCCAGCACGTCCAGTCCTTTAGCGGTCAGAGCTAAGCTGCCGCGGATTGGGTAGGGGGCGTAGTTTTCCTTATAGCCCCGTTTCAGTGGCTTATCAAAGTCGATGGAAATGAGCCCCCGCTTTTCCAAGCACTGGAGGATCATTGCGTATTCCTCCACGGAATACGCCGTTTCTTCCAAATAGATGGGCGTTACATCCCCAGCCGTCCTTGCGACGGGGAGAAATGCGAATTGCCCTAAAGAGCGCAGCATTTCCGCTTCTCCGGGGGCAAGGATCATTTCTCCGCATCCGCCGCAACTTCCACAGCAATTTCCGCATCCGCTCATAACCCTTCTCCTTGCAGTTTCTTTTCCCGACCCTGGCAGGTAAACAAGATCACTTGCTTAGTTTCTCCTGCTTCGTTCAGAATATCCATAGCGGCAGCCAGCCGCTTGTCGTCAAAGCGGACAAGGGCGTCGTCTAAAATGAGCGGCGCATCGGGAGTCAGTTCCTCTGCTACTGCCAGCCGCAGTGCAAGGTACAGTTGGTCTACCGTTCCCTCGCTGCGCCACATAGCGGGACGCAGGCTGCTTTCTGTTCCAGCACTGGTATTCAGAGTCAGATCAGAGCTGAGAGTCAGCCGGTCGTAATGCCCGCCGGTGAGTTTTTGAAACAGCGCTTGTGCCCGTTTGGAGATTCGGGGTGCAAAGCGACGCTGAAGCTCCGTCGTGGCAGCGGAGAGAGCTGTTTGCGCCAGTTCCAAAGCGGCATAAGTATCTTCCAACCGCTGGATTCTGCGGTTCACAGCCTTTAGCTGCGTCCGTAAGGCGGCTTCCTGCCCCAGCGCTTCGGAACGACCCTCGTATTGTCCAAGTTTCCGCCGCAGCTGATTGAGCTCAAAGTCGGCACTGAAGAGTTTTGCGTTGGTTTCTTCGGCAGAATGGGTGAGCGTATCCGGGAATTTGGGAGGCTCTGCGATTTTTGCCACAGAACGCAAAATCTCTGCGTGATTCTTCGCCTGTTGCAAATCCCGGGAAGCACTGGCCAGCGCATCATAAGATGCGCAGATCTGATTCCAGTAATCCTGGCAGGCTGAAAGGGGTTTTCCGTGGGAGATCACTGCGATTTTTTCCTGCAGTGCAGAGAGCCGCTGATCCAAATCTCCACGAATGGCAGTGACCTCAGCCAGCTTTTGCGAATAAGTGGCTTGACAGGTGGCAAATTCTTCCGCGTCGGTGATCCACCGATCAGGGCACAAGCCTGGATGCCGATCAAAGAGAATGTTCTGCGCAGCACGGAAACGCTTTGCCTTGGCTGCACCGATGCTCAGCAGGGAAATTCCTGCTACCATCAGGATACCGCCTGCGGCGGCGTAAAGCAGAGGCATCGTAGAGAGATAACCCGCTGCGGTGCAACCGGCGGCTGCGACAATGGCAGCGATCCAGCAGATCCATAGGGTGCGATTCCACTTTTTGCGCCCATTTTCCAAAACTTGATTTGCATTATGGTCATCTTGGGCCTGCCGGATGGCATCGTCTGCGGACATATTCTCGTAATGCGCAGGCACTGCGGGTTGCTCCGGCAGAGGCGGCATCATTCCACTTTCCATCTGCAGATCTAAATATTGCTGTTGCAGAGCGCGAATGGTTTCTTTCGTCTGCCGGGCTTCTTCCGGGGCGGGTAGTCCGGCGCAGTTTTGCAGCAAGCCGTCATAAACTGCTTGGGCATCCGCCTGCGCCTGCAGCGCTTGGGAGACTTTATGGGCATCCTCTTGCGCGGCGGCATACTGCAGAGCAGCACGGTGGTTTTCCAACTGCGCGATCTGCGCTTCCAGCTCTGCCTGCCGCTCCTTCAGGACCTTACTCTGGCTTGTCAAGCTTTCCAGTTCGGCCAACTGGTTGGTCAGAATATCCCGCTGGGTCTCTGCCTGGGGCAGCAGACCGGTTTTATTGTGGCGGCACTTGTTTTTCAGATCCTTCAAAGTGCTTTGCAGCTTGTCCCCAGCGCCACTTTCGTCACCGGTAGTTACCAGGTTGTTTAGCCGCCGCCGCAGCGCCTCGTCCTGAGTTACAGGCAGATCGCTGAGCTTCAAAAAGCCGGCTCGGGTAAACACGCTGCGCTCCACGCCCAAAAGCTGCTGACCGCAGTTGAGACCGTTCAGTTCCGAAATTTCAATACCGGTTTCTGTTTCATAGGCCCGGAATTCGCCGAAGATCAGCCGACCTTTGGAGTTTCGCTCAATGGTAATGTCCCTGCCATTCCAGTTCAGCTCAATACGACCGGACATAGGGGAGCCGGACCAGGGGGCGTAACGCTCCTTGTCTGCCAAGGTGCTGCCTGTTGAACGAGACCGGGTGTCCATACCGTAGAGCATATTCACCAAAAAGGCACACCAGGTGGATTTTCCCCATTCGTTTGGAGCTTCAATGATGTTAAGACCCGGTTTCAAAGTCAGGGTCTCGTGTTCCAGCTTGCCGAAGGTGGCGGTCATAGTGTAGATCCTCACGGCAAGACCACCTCCTGTCCGTCCAGGATCTGCCGGGAGATCCGGGCAGCCAATTTCAGGTTTTGCTGCAGCTTTTCACTGTCGGTATCGAGTCCGTCGTGAAGTATTTTGAAGTACACTCCTTCCAAAGTATCCTCTCCAACGGCACTCCACAGATCAATCTCCGGCTGCGTGCGGTCCCGCAGTTCCAGGTTGGGAACATCGGGAAAGACTTTTGTCAAGGCTGACAGATCGATACTGTCAGCGTAACCGGTCAGCGTGACGCGGTACAGATCCTCTGTATAAACCGGCGGCAACAGGGCACCCATAGCATCAGCGGCGCTTTCACCCACATCCACTGTTTCATCATAAAACCGAGGTGTGTTCATAGGCAAGAATTCTGCGGTGCAGCCGTTTTCGTCTATATTTACCAGAAGTGCACCTTTCATACCGCTTTCGTCATAACCTCTGCCCATAGGACAGCCTGGCCAGGCACAGGGAGTGTTGCCGGCCCGGAAACTGCCGGCTTTGTGGATATGCCCCAACGCCAAATAGTCAAGGCCGGTCTGGGAAATCTGGAGCTTTGTCAGCGGTGCGTAGGGAGAGTTGCTTTGCATCGGATCGCTGTGGAGCACACCAATATGCCATTTTGCGTCCCCCTCGGCGCGAAAATCCTTCAGTAGGGCGGGACAGTCCATAGCCTCGTAGCCGGCACCGTAGATTTTGCAATCCAGCTCCGGCAGCGCCAATGCTTCCATCACGGGATGGGTAAAAATGTGGACATTTTCCGGCCAGACCTCTGTTAAGTAGGGGCTGTCCGGGCTGCAGAAATCGTGATTGCCCGGCGTGATGATCACTGGAATGCCTGCATCTGTCAGCGCAGTGCGAACTGCCTGCAAGCTCTCTTTACTGGGCTTGCCGTCGAACAGGTCGCCGGCAAGCAACAGCAAGTCACAGCTTTCATTTTTGCAGAGGGTCACTATTTGCTCGGGAATCTTCAAAAGTGCTGCTTTCAAAGATGCTGCCTGTGCTTCTGTGCGTCCCACAAAAGGGGAGTCCAGATGCCAGTCAGCGCTGTGCAAAATTTTCATCGTTCAGATCCACCCTTTCTACAGTTTTGCAAAGACCGGTTTGACTGTCGATGGTAAAAAGAACCGCCTCCAGCTTGGTCGGTCCGCCTGCGGTTTGATAACGGGCATAAAGTCCTCCCCGGAATTTTGAGATGGAGAGCTCCGGCCGGATGCCCAAAATGGAGATTTTAGGGCCGGTCATACCCAGGTCTGTCACATAACCGGTGCCTTTGGGAAGAATTTGGGCGTCCGCGGTGGGCACATGGGTGTGGGTGCCCCATACGGCGCTGACCCGACCGTCCAACATATAGCCCATCGCCAGCTTTTCAGAAGTTGCCTCAGCGTGGATCTCCACAAGAATGATCTTTGCAGTAATATCTTTCAAAATCTTGTCGATCAGCAGGAAAGGGTTGTCAGGACCAAAATCCATTCCGCATCTGCCGATCAGATCAATTACAGCCACATCGCCAGCCTTGCTGTCGAAAACGCCGTAGCCCCTGCCGGGAACTTGCGGTGCAAAATTAGCAGGGCGCAGAATGTTGGGATTGTCGTCAAGATAGGAGGCAATCTCCCGCTTGCTGAAGCTGTGATTGCCCAGGGTGATCACATCTGCGCCAGCATCAAAAATAGCCTCTGCCTGCGTCGGTGTCAGCCCCACACCACTGGCGTTTTCGCCGTTGACCACAACAAAATCGGCATTGACCTTTCGCTTCAGATACCGCAAGGAGCGGCTGATCCGATCCAGTCCCGGATCGCCCACCACATCGCCCACAGCCAGAATTTTAAAATCCATAGTTTTCTCCTTTCCCATCTAAAGACCTTATCGCACCGATTTTGCGTATTCCGTTGGTGTGATGCCGAATTTTTCCTTAAATTGCCGGGAAAAGTGATGCACGGTGGAGTATTGCAGTGCTTCAGCGATCTCCGTAAAATTCAGACTGCCTTCCCGGATCATCTGTTTGCTTTCCTGCAGCTTGATGCGGCGGATATATTCGCCGGGGGAGATCTGCAGATTTTTGTGGAACAGTGCTGTCAGATAACTGGGGCTCACGTCCACCATTTTTGCAACGACAGGCACGGATAACTTTTCCTGAATATGGTTGCTGACATACTGCTGCGCCCGACGGATGATGTCATTTTCGGAGTGAAGAGAATTTGCGGTCTTCAGTTTGGAAGCTGGAGCGTCCATATGCCGCAGAATGGTCAAAAGCAGCTGGGTCAGTTGGGAAATGATCATATCTGTTGAGTATGGATCCATTCGGCCGTACTCCTGCAAAAGCTGATGCAAACACATTGCTGCCTTTTCGGGAATACGGAATTTTTTATCCAGCAGATCAGGTATACTGCTGCCCACGGCGTCGAAGGAAATGGTTACATATCGGGGGGCAACTTCCATATCCGCATACTGCATATGCCATTGATTGGAGCCGTAGATCACCAGATCACCTTGCTCCAGGAGCAGATCCTGTCCGTCCGCAACGGAGTGCAGGCTGCCCTGATCCACATAGGTAAGTTCCAGCATAGGGTGGGACTCTCCCGGGAAGAAAAAGCCCTTTTCCTTTTCGTGGTAGAAAAATGTATAAAGATCCGTGACCCAAAGCCGGTGGGTCAGGGTGAAATCTGCGATTTCACAGGTGCGGTGCGTATCTTCCGGCGGCAATTCTGAGGAAACGATGGCTTCCGCGGTTTTTTGACGGAAGGGCGACAGACAAAAATAGATTCCCGGATGAATGCACACATACTTATCCAGATAAAAATGCTGGAAATCCTCACCATCTGCCGATACGGAAAGCACAGTCATACTGCTGACAGAGCGAATCCAAACCTCTCCTGTGGCCTGATAAACGGGAGCATCGCCCTGCTTCAGCAGAAGGTGCTGTCCGCTGGGGATCTCATTTCCAGAGGGGCGCTCTGGAGAAACGCTGCCGAAGCCCTTAAAATTCAGTTGATTCAGGTTGCGGATCATTGCATTTACCTCCCCAAAAAAAGAAATAACGGAGCGATTTTTTATCACTCCGTTATTATATCATAGAAAAGTTGAAAAAGGCAAATATTTTCTGCAAAATGTAGAATTATTTCCCGTTTACCGCTGATATTCAAATTCAAAATCGTAAATGTCCACGGTGTCACCGTCCTGGATGCCCATTTCCTCCAGCCGAGCGAACAGACCGTACTTGCGAAGCAGCATATCAAAGTGGTTTCTCGATTCGTAATCGTCAAAATTGATGTTTTGGATCATCTTCTCCAGCCAGCGGGAGGTAATGAGCCAGGTGCTGCCGTAATGCTCAATTTCAAACTCTGTAGGATCGGTGGGAGCTTCAATGATCTCCACATACTCCGGCTCATAAATGGTCACCGGGGGCAGGGAGCGAAGCTTTTCTGCCACAATGCGCATCAGATTTTTAGTGCCGACAGTGGTGCCTGCAGAAATTTCATACAGCTCGCAGCCCGCTTCGGCGACGCGCCGGCGCAGACGCTCCAAATTGTCGGATTCCGGGTCCATAATGTCCGTCTTGTTGGCGGCAACGATCATCGGGCGGTTGCTTAAATCCACGCTGTAATCCTGAAGCTCTGCGCAGATAGCGTCAAAATCCTCCACGGGATCTCTTCCTTCGCTACCGGAAACATCGACCACGTGAACAAGCAGGCGGCAGCGGTCAATATGCCGCAGGAAATCGTGACCCAGACCGGCGCCTTCTGCCGCGCCTTCGATGATGCCGGGAATATCTGCCATAACAAAAGAAACGCCCTCGTCCACATATATTACGCCCAGATTGGGATACAACGTGGTAAAATGGTAGTTAGCGATCTTGGGACGGGCATTGGAAGTTACACTCAGCAGGGTGGATTTGCCAACATTGGGAAAACCCACGAGCCCCACGTCTGCCAGCAGTTTCAGCTCCAGGATGATATCCCGCTCCTGTCCCTTGGTGCCGGCTTTGGCAAACCGGGGAACTTGACGGGTGGGGGTAGCAAAATGGGCATTGCCCCAGCCGCCGCGGCCGCCCTTGGCGATGACAAAATCCTCGCCGGTGGACATATCCACAATAATCTGATTGGTTTGCGCATCCCGAACAACAGTCCCTCTGGGTACTTGGATGATCAGAGATTCGCCCCGTTTGCCGCTCATTTTCCGGCCCATACCGTTGATGCCGGATTGGGCAGCGTACTTGCGCTTGTAGCGGAAATCCAGCAGGGTAGAGAGGTTGTCGTTGACTTGCAGAATCACACTGCCGCCGTGACCGCCGTCACCGCCGTCAGGACCGCCGGATGCGATAAACTTCTCCCGATGAAAGGAAACAGCACCGTCGCCGCCGCGGCCGCCGCAGACGGTAATGCGCACCTTATCCACAAACATTTCCATATAAGATCCTCCTTTAGGAAGGGTGGTTGTAATGTCACAAATGATTATTTATAGGCGATGACATTTCTTTTTTTGCGCTAAACAATCATTTGTCGCATTGCAAAAGGAAGAAAAAAGGGCTGTCGCAGTAAGTTTGCAACAGCCCTTCGCTTCTCATACGCTATTACTGCTCGGCGTACACGGAGCACTGCCGGCGGTCCTTGCCCTTGCGCTCAAA
>CAYVSU010000058.1:0-9393 GCA_964454215.1 uncultured Oscillospiraceae bacterium
CGCGCCCGAGATCCTTAACCCCCAGCACCCACCCTAAACTGGGCGTAAAAAGCAGACACCAGGGACTTCATCGATGTGCCCTTCATAGGATTTTTAGGCCCTACCTGGAAGAGGCTGTTCCGACTAGGATACTGCGCCGTCAGCACTGATGATAACATATTTTTTATGAATATACAAGTATTATTTATGAATTTTCATAGATTGGCAGAAAATATTCAACTTTTATTAGTAAATATTTCCTTGGCATAATATTTGACTATTACGGCCAGATGTGATATACTGATACTGTATACGAATAAACTTATTCCCTAGAGGTGACATAAAATGACAACAAAAATGAAGGAAAAATCACCGAAATCCGTCAAACGAAAACGAGCCGGCTATATTACAGCAGGTGTACTGCTGGTTTTGGCATGCGTTGTTTTCTTCACCACTGTCTGGCTGGTCAGAAAATACGACGACATCCGTCTCGACCAGATCCTTTATCAGATGAAGGCACCGGCTGACGGCACACCCTCCTACTATTCCGGCAGAGCAGTCGGTCATGTTGCTGCCTGGAGCATAATGCTTCTGTGTGTCCTGATTCCTTTGTATCTGCTTCTTTCCGGACGCATTAAAAAGCTGGTTGTCTGCAGCAAGCGGTATTTGGCTTACACAACCAGTAAGATCTGCGGCTTCTTCCGCAAACGCTATGTATCCCTCGCCTCTATGTCCCTGGTGGCCGCGGTTCTGTTCTTTGTGGTTCGGCTGGACGCTGTGGCACACATCGTCACAATTTCCACCCATTCCGATTTCATCGAAGAAAACTATGTTAAGCCGGATCAGTCCCTGCTGACCTTCCCGGAGGAAAAGAGAAACCTGATCTACATTTTCCTGGAATCTATGGAAAACACCTATGCGCAGGATACCGACGGTGACGGCGAGTTCGTTAACTACATCCCTGAACTTTCTCAGCTGGCTGATACCTACATCAATTTTTCTGAAACCGACGGTCTTGGCGGTGCATTGAATTTTGACGGCACAACCTGGACTGCCTCCGCTCTGGTTTCCCAAACCTCGGGTCTGACAGTAAAGGTACCTCTTTTCTCTGACAGTTTTGGCGGCGAGGACACTCCCTATATGCCCGGTCTTATCTCCATCGGCGATCTGTTGCAGGAGCAGGGCTACAATCAGGCTTTTTTGATGGGTTCCGTGGCCGCATTCGGTGGCCGTGAGTACTACATCAAACAACACGGTAATTATGACATTTTGGACCTGGAGGCTTTGATCGAGGCGGGTAAGCTCCCTGAGGATTATTTTGAGTGGTGGGGCTACGAGGATTCCAAGCTCTTTGATTTTGCCAAAGAGACCTTAACCGAGCTGGCCGCACAGGATCAGCCCTTCAACCTGACTATGCTCACTGCCGATACCCACTTCCCTGACGGATATGTTTGCCCGGATTGCAACGAGGATCACGACTCTCAGTACGCAAATGTGCTTGCCTGTTCCTCCGCTCGGGTCTGCGAGTTCATCACCTGGGTCCAACAACAGGACTTCTATGAGAATACCACGATCATCATCAGTGGCGACCATCTGACAATGGATCCCACCTTCCTGGAAGGTATTGAAGAGGACTACACCCGAACCGTCTATAACTGTATTATCAACTCTGCAGTAGAGCCTGTGCAGGAAAAAAACCGTCAATTTGGTGTGTTTGATATGTTCCCCACCACACTGGCAGCTATGGGTGTTAAAATTGAAGGTGACCGTCTGGCGCTGGGCACCAACCTTTTCTCCGCAGAAAAAACACTGACGGAAGTTTACGGTCTCGATTTCCTGAACGAAGAGATCAAGAAAAACTCAGAATTCTATAACAAAGAAATTTTGGACATTACATTGCCCTGATAGCAAGAAGGTGAGGATCAATCCTCACCTTCTTTGTTTATAAACCAGTCTTCAACGATGTCGCTGTGCGTAACCACAATTTCAATATCCTTCAGCTCTTCCTTGCTGAAAAACCGCAACTCTCTGGATTCTGCACTGATGGTCATTTGCGGCTCTTCCTCCAGCCCCAGACCAAACACCACGATCACCATCCGCCATATACTTCCGTCACGGAAAGCGGCGATCCGCCCTGGCTCACCGTATACAGCCAGACGGGAAAAATTTTCCTTAGGGATCTGCAGGCCCAGCTCCTCATATATTTCCCGGGTAATCGCCTGCAGCTCTGTCTCACTCTTTTTCACGCCACCGCCGACCAACCCCCAGGTGTCAGAATCCCTGCGCCGCTCCAGCAGCAGTTTTCCGTTGCAGGTAATGATTGCATTGGCACCCAGGTGAGCAGGCATTGTTGTCTTGGGTGCATTCGGATCGTTACGGTAAAATTTCACGATGGACATCAAGCTTCCTCCGTTTCTGAACTTTTCTTTCATTATACACCTTCCGAGTCGGATTTTCCACCCTTTATTTCATTTGGAACCGGCTTTGTTACTCCGGTGCGGCGGGCTTTATCCAGTCCACCTGCCATATGAGCTTCGGCATTCTGGGCAAATTTTGCCCGGCGGATAATTTCTTCTCCGAATTTGTCCCGCAAAGCATCCACTGTTTCATCCAGCCGCAGCTTTCGCTCATACTGTTGTGGCGTCAAGCCGGAAAACAGGTCAAACTGCTGATAGGGCTCATTGGAAAGCCGGGTCATCTGCACTCCCAATTGTCGCAAAGGCGTCACCCCATCCCAGGCCTCATCAAAAATCCTGCAGGCTGCATCGAAAATTTCCGTTGTGATATTGGTTGCGCTGTGGAGCAACGCCTGATGGGAAAAATGGTGAAATTCATTGGTTCGCAGATGGATACTGATGCAACTTCCGCATTTTCCGTCCTGGCGCATACGGCTGGCCACCGTTTCGCATAAGCTCAAAAGCACCGGATAGGCCTGCTGATAGTTCTGTACATCCTGGGCTGTGGTCACAGAATTTCCGTAGCCTTTGTTTTCCGCGGGCTCCGGCGCAACTGCATCGGCATTCCGCCCGTTGGCAAAATGCCAAATGGTCTCCCCGTGCTTACCCAGCCGTTTCTTCAGAATATGCACATCCGCTTTTGCCAAATCTCCGATGGTATAGATACCCAACATTTTCAGCTTCCGCTCTGTAGCAGCGCCAACCAAAAACAGATTTCGTACCGGAAGGGGCCAAAATTTATGCTCCACTTCCTCAGGAAACAAGGTATGGACTTTGTTTGGCTTTTCAAAATCCCCTGCCATTTTCGCCAACAGTTTATTGGAGGAAATGCCGATATTGACGGTAAAGCCCAGTTCCTCATTGATCCTTTGCCGCATCTTCTCCGCAGCAAGCCGTGGAGCGCCCCACATCCGCTCTGTTCCGGTCATATCCACCCAGGCCTCATCAATAGAATACTGCTCCACACAGGGACTGAACTGCCTCAGAACTGCCACAAAATGGCGACTTGCCTCCACATACAGCGGATAGTCCGGCTGCACGATCCGCAGGTCAGGACATTTTTCCAACGCTTGAAACAATGGCTCACCGGTTTGGATGCCATACTTTTTCGCAGGTGTAGATTTCGCCAGAATAATGCTGTGTCGGGATTCCTTATCCCCTGCCACCACAGACGGCACTTCCCGCAGGTCTTCACTTTCTCCCAGTACTTTCAGCCGATATACTGCCGACCAACTTAAAAATGCCGAGTTAGCGTCCACGTGAAATATGACCCGCTCTGCCATCAGTAGATCCTCCGGTGCATACACCAGTTGTGGGTGCGAACGGTATATTTCAGTTCAAAGAGCCATTCTCTCCCTGCAACCATTGCCTTGCATAGAAAGATCTGCGCTTCGATCCCCACATACTGAACGGGCTTCATACTGATCACTTCGTCAATGTCGACGCGCAGCAGCTGGTGCGCTTCATCTTCCATACGAAGCCGCAGAGGGCGGATATCCCCATTGGCACTGCAAACGGATATCACATCTACCGGCTGATTTGGCGCCATGCTGCTCACCTCCTTGTGTTTGACTATATTGTAGCACATTTGTTCGTGATAAGCAAGTGGAATTTTCCGGTTGCGCCAATTATCATAATTTGGTATACTAAAACAAATGATATGGTGCGGAGGTGTTATGATGAAGCGGCTAATTTCCCTTTTCATAACGGTATTGCTTTTGTTTACACTGTTTGGATGCACCAAAACAGGCACAGCCGGCAACGAACCTACGGAACAGCAACTATTCACAATGCTCTTTGACATCCATAATAAGGTTTCGCTTCGTCTGGATATGTCTGACGAAGAGCTGACCAAAATGCAGGCAGATTACGAAACCTATTCAAAAAAAGGCTCCAAGTCCCCAATCTACCGCATAGCGGATCTGCACATATCAATTACCACGCCGGAAAACACCAGTTATACATACACCGTCAAAGAAGTCGGCGTGCGTATGAAAGGAAACACCTCACGTACTGATTTTTACAGTAAAGAGGAAGGCATCTACAATCTGATCCATCTGAAGCTCAGCTTTCAGGAAACGTTTGATGACGAGCAGTATTACGGTTCTGAAGCAAAAATATGGTCAGCATCAGCCCGGAAGGAACGGAAAAGCCGGACATTTGCCACCTTGGAAAAAATAGACCTTCGGTGGAATCGCTGCGATGACAGCACCTACCTGAAAGAGTATTTCGCATACGCAACATACAGGCAATACGGTGTTCTGGCACCACACACTAATTTGTGCAGCTTTGAATGGTCCGGCCTGCACATGGGTGTGTTCACAATCAACGAACCGATTGATGACATCTTTCTGGCAAAAAATCTTCCTCAGGAAGCCCTTGGCGGAGACCTCTATAAGATCGGTTGGGGCGGCAGTGGCAACGGCAGCTTTACAAGCACCGATTCCATCGGCATTGAGGATGAGGATGCCGGGAAATTCTATGCCTATGATCTGAAAACCAACAAAAAAACTTCCACACACGAGGACCTGACCAATCTGATAAAAAATCTGGGCAGCGACATAACGAAGGAGTCCTTTGCGCAACTGGTAGACATCGACAACTTTCTATCATACTGCGCTGTTTCCTATCTGTTGGGAAATCCAGATGATCTTCGGAATAACTACAATAACAGCTATATCTATTTCCGGGCAGATAATGGTAAGGCTATGATCATCCCCTACGACTTTGACCGGTGCCTTGGCATTACCGCCCACTGGAACCCCACAGGTGACGGCGTAACCAGTGACAACCCTTTCAGCCTGACGCTGAATGCAGACCATTCTAACCAAAAAAATCCCCTGTTCCTCTACTCTGTAACAGCCGGCGGTTATTATGTACGGGAATATGCCGCAAAGCTGGAGAAAATTGCAAGCGATGACTGGTTTACAAACGAAAATTTCGCATCCCTTTACCGAATCGCTGAAAAGAACTACGCCGATCTCGCCGCCCCAGTGAAACAATTCCATAATACTATGGGACTATATATGACATTTAATCTGGAATTAACCTCCGATTTCGCCTCTAACGGCAACATATCATTCAGGGAGTATCGGGAAGCAAAGCTGATTACGCTGAAAATACACCTTTCCAATATTGACCAATATATATCCGGCTCACCGCAAATCCCCCTCCGTTGGTACATTCGTAATGACGCAACTGACTGGCAGATGGACAACGCCTACACTATGACGCAGGAAAACAATCTGATTCAAATCCGCCTGACTGTTGAGAATCAGATGCGGCTGAAAGTATATGATGATCAGACAGGCCGGTGGTATGGGGCGGAGTGTGTTTCTGAAGAATGTTCCGTTTCATTTGAGACAGATACCCACACCAATATTATCCTGGAAACAGGAACTTACCATATCTATTTTGATCCAGAATCGGTAGCGATCATACTGGAAAAGGAGTGAGTGTGTGCTTTCGTGCAAACGCTTTGTACCGGATGTCCACAGGATCATTTCATATATCCCTGTACACCACCCTCGGCTTGCTTATGTATTGTAATGGGAGGAGATAATGTCTATGAACAACTGCCCAAATTGGTTGAAAGACTGCGTAATCTACAGTCTGTACCCCCAATCCTTTTACGATTCCAATAGTGATGGTATCGGCGACCTGCAAGGTATTGCCGCAAAGCTGCCTTATATCAAAGAATTGGGCTGCACCGCCATTTGGATGAACCCCATCTTTGATAGCGATTTTCTGGATGCAGGCTATGATGTAAAGGATTTCTATAAGATCGCTCCCCGGTATGGCACAGAAAACGATCTAATCGCCTTATGCGAAAAGGCCCATAAAATGGGTCTGAAAGTTATGCTTGACCTGGTGGCGGGACACACTTCTGACCAGTGCCCTTGGTTCTTGGAATCAGCGAAGTCCGGGAATAACGCCTTTTCTGACCGCTACATTTGGGCACCGGAAAAACCGGAGGGTTACGAAAAATTCAAGGAGAACAGTTCCGGCCGCCCCGGCTGGTTTATGTATAACTATTATGACATTCAGCCCGCGCTGAACTATGGCTTTGCCGAGGTAACAGAGCCCTGGCACCTTCCTGTGGATCACCCCGCAGCGATAGAAAACCAAAACGAGCTGATCCGAATCATCGACTACTGGTTCCGCCGTGGCATTGACGGTTTCCGGGTGGATATGGCCAGCAGCCTCATCAAAAACGACCCTGACAAGCGCGAGTGTATGAAGCTGTGGCACCGGATCCGCAAGTGGATTGACGAGAATTACCCCGAAAATGTGCTGATTTCCGAGTGGAGCCAGCCCTCCCAAGCGATCCCTGCAGGTTTCCATATTGATATGATGCTACACAATACCAACGGCTGCCTGACGATGCTGTTTCGCCATGAGCATTTTTCCCATAAGGTAGGTGACCGCATCTTTGGCGAAAGCTATTTCCGCAAGGAAGCGTTGGGAAATTACGATGATTTTCTTGCCGTGTATCAACCTTTTTATGAGGACACCAAGGATCTGGGATATATGTCCTTCATCACCGGCTCACACGATATCAAACGTTGGACAGTGGGACGGGATGATGAGGATATCAAAATCGCTTATACCTTCATTATGACGATGCCCGGCGTGCCCATCAACTACTACGGCGACGAGATCGGTATGCAGTACCAGAACATTACCACTAAGGAGGGCGGTCGCGACCGTACCGGCTCCCGGACACCGATGCAGTGGGCACCCGGCAAAAATCTGGGCTTCAGCGAAAGCGACTCCCCTTACCTGCCGGTGGATCCCAGCAAGGACGCCCCCACAGTGCAAGCGCAGCAGACAGATACCGATTCCATACTGAACTATGTGAAAAAACTCATCGCCCTGCGTAAGGCACACCCTGCACTTTGGGCAGACGGTGAATACCGCACCATCGAAAGCGGATACCCCCTGGTATTCGAGCGAAAGTCTCAGGATGAAACCATTCGCGTGATCATCAACGCCTCGGCGCAGGAAAAGACTTATAATGATCCCGCATTGGACCAAGTACTGTTCAGTCACAATGCGCAAAGAATAGACGGCAATATCCATTTAGGTTCTCGGAGTTGTGTCATTTATACAGTATCCTAAACAAAAATTGACAAATAGGCGGTAAGATCAATGTTAAAATACCCATGCCTTGTGCTGGATCACGATGATACAGCGGTACAAAGCGAGTTAACTGTCAATTATCCTTGTTTTCTGCTGGCGCTGAAAAAATTCCGCCCCGGCGAGACGATGGAATACGATGAATTCGTTGATTGGTGTTTCCGATACGAATTCACAGATTTCCTGCGTATCAAGTACGGCTTTACCGATGAAGAGCTATTGGAAGAATATCGGATGTGGAAGTCCTATGCCAAGGTACATATTCCGCCCGCCTATGACGGCATAAAGGAAGTACTCCTGGAGCAAAAACGCCGGGGAGGCCTGGTTTGCGTGGCATCTCTTTCCGGAAAAGACATTATTTTAAGAGATTATAAGGCCCATTTCGGTATCGAACCGGATCTGGTTTTTTCCTGCGACGATCCGAAGGATCAGCGAAAGCCAGAAACATATCCGCTTGAAAAGATTATGCAGGCTTACAATCTCTCTCCTACCCAAATTTTAATGGTTGACGATTTAAAAACCGGTTACGATATGGCATCTGCCGTGGGCGTTCCCATCGCATTTGCCGGTTGGAGTCGGTTGAATCACCGCCAAATACTGGAGCAGATGTCCCAATTGTGCGACTACACATTCCATTCGACAAAAGAACTGGAAAAGTTCCTGTTTGACTGACTTGACAGATATGGTATAATACATTTCGCAAGGAGGTGCGCTGCTTGGAAAAGGAGTCGATCAAAGTCCTGTCCACGAACCGGGAAGCCCGGCATGAATATTTCATAGAAGAAGAATATGAAGCTGGCATTGAGCTGGTGGGCACCGAGGTCAAATCCATCCGGGCAGGTACACTGAATCTCAAAGATGCCTGGTGCGGCATCAAGGATGGTGAGCTTCTGGTAAACCAGATGCACATTTCCCCTTATGACCACGGAAACCGCTTTAATGTGGATTCCCGCCGCCCCAGACGGCTACTGATGCACAAGCGGGAGATCATGCGGCTTTATGGTAAAGTTAAGCAAGATGGATATTCCCTGATCCCTCTGTCCGTATACTTGAAGGGCAGCCGGGTAAAGGTCAAGGTTGGACTGTGTAAAGGCAAAAAGCTATACGACAAAAGACAATCCGCGGCTGAAGCTGACGCAAAGCGGCAGATCGCCCGGGCAATGAAGGAGAGATACTAATATGGCAAATCCTACTTTTCAGATCACAATGGCAAACGGCGGCATTATTGAGGGCGAGCTATATCCCGAAATCGCCCCCCAGAGTGTTGCCAATTTTATCGATCTGGCCGAACACAACTATTATGACGGTCTGATCTTTCACCGCGTCATTCCCGGATTTATGATCCAGGGCGGTTGTCCTGACGGAACAGGTATGGGCGGACCCGGCTACTGCATCAAGGGCGAATTTTTCTTTAATGGCGTTAAGAACGACTTAAAACACAAGCGCGGAGTCCTGTCTATGGCCCGCTCATCCTCCCCTAACTCTGCCGGCAGTCAATTTTTTATTATGCACCAGGATGCCAGGCATTTGGATGGCCAGTACGCGGCATTTGGCAAGGTGACCAGCGGTATGGATGTAGTCGATGCCATCGCTGCTACCAAGACCGGCCCTGCTGATCGTCCCATCAAAGAGCAGAAGATCACGTCCATCACAGTCGAACGTAACGACGCTGTGCTGGCTGACCTGAAGAAGTTGCCGGATCCTTACGGAAGATTCTAAAATAACGGTGGGATGCCAGCCGTCCCACCGCCCTTAAATGGGGATGTACTGGTTTCGACGGGGGTAGTGAGGCTGGAATAGCGGGCCGTGGCGCCTGACC
>CAYVSU010000059.1:0-9272 GCA_964454215.1 uncultured Oscillospiraceae bacterium
CTGCGTAATGCCACCGGCTTCTCCTGCGGTAACGGAGGTCTTACGGATAGCGTCCAGAGTGGAAGTCTTGCCGTGGTCAACGTGACCCATAACCACCACAACGGGCGCCCGGGTCTGCAGCTCTTCGGCGGAGTCCACGTGGTCATCGATGATCCGCTCCTCGATGGTGACCGTGACTTCCTTTTCCACCTTGCAACCCATTTCTGTAGCCACAAACTCAGCGGTGTCGAAATCAATAGTCTGGTTGATGCCTGCCATCACACCGTTGAGCATCAATGTCTTAATGACCTCGCCGGCAGTCTTCTTCATACGGGAAGCCAGTTCACCAACGGTGATCTCCTCGGGAATTTTCACAGTGACAGGGGCTTTACGGGCCACTTCCATCTGCAGGCGGCGCAGCTTCTCCTGCTCCTCGTTCTTGGACTTATTGCCCTTGAAGTTCTGCTTCTGCTGCTTTTGCTGCTGTTTGCCCTTGCCGCCGCCAATACGCTGCTTACCGCCCTGATAATTCTGGACCCGCTCGGAAACCAGATTATCCACATCGGCAAACCGATTGGTATTGACCTGCACAGCGGAGGTATCCACCACCCGGCGCTCCCGCTTCCGCTCCGGCTCCTTGACCTTTTCGGGCTTGGGCTGGGGTGCAGGACGCTGCTGCTGGGACTGGGTATTTTGGGCTGCAGGCTTAGCCGCCGGCTTTTCCGCTTTGGGCTTCTCCGCTTTTGGCGCATCCACCTTGGGCGTTTCCTTTCTGGTCTCGGGCTTGGCCTGCTCCGCCTTAGGCGCTTCTGCCTTAGCCGCAGAGGGACCCACCATAAAAATCATACTCAAATCCTTGATCTGATTTTTCTGGGTCATATGATCAAAGATCACGTTCAACTCCTCAGGCGTCATCACCTGGGTGTTGGACTTGGGTTTTTCCAAATATTTACCGACGATCTCCGCAATCACCTTGGGCGCGACACCAAAATCCGCGGCGACCTCTTTCAAACGATACTTCACTAAACTCAATATAACGCACCTCCAAAACTGGATTCTTACTTCTTCTTTCCAATACGCCTGTTGCGCTGATGGGCTTTTGCTTCCTTTTCCCGCTGCTGCTTGCGTTCCTTCTTTAAGGCAAGGACTTCCGCAATGGCTTTGTATTTTTCCGGCTGTCCCAGGCTCTCCACCATAGACAAGGCAAAGCCCGCATCCGTAATGGCGGCGATGGCCAGCTCCTGCCGGCCGATGGCCAGGCCCATAGCATCTTTGGTGCAGGGCAGCCGCAGGCATTGCTGATTGGTTCCGGCGACAAAACTCTTGGCCCTGCGCCAGGTATGATCGGAAGCGTCGGAAGCCACAATGATCAGGTGTGCGTGCAAAGCTCTTGCCGCCGCACCCACCGGTTCCTCGCCCAGCTCGGCAAAACCGGCTTTTCGGGCAAGGGACAGAAGATTCAGCACTTTATCCATTTGCCTGCGCCTCCATTTCCCGTTCCATCCGGTCGTAGACCTCTTGGGGAATGTCCACCTCCAGGCAGCGCTCCAGCGCCCGGGATTTCCGGGCTTTTTTCAGGCATTCGGGATCTGGACAAACGTAAGCGCCACGTCCGTTCAGTTTTCCGCTGAAATCCAGGGTAACATTTCCGTCCGTACCCCGGACGACCCGAAGCATATCTTTCTTATTTTTTCTTTCCCGGCAGCCCATACACTGCCGCTGGGGAATTTTCTTCTGCATAAGGACTACCTCCTTTTGTAAACAGTGGGTTATTCTTCGATTTCAGCCTGAGAAGCAGGCTTGATGTCGATCTTATAACCGGTGAGTCTTGCTGCAAGACGGGCGTTCTGGCCTTCCTTGCCGATGGCCAGACTCAGCTGATCATCGGGAACAATAACACGGCAGGCCTTTTGACCGGGCACCAATGCTACAGAGATCACTGTAGCGGGGCTCAGTGCTGCCTTGACATACTCGCAGGGATCTTCGCTCCAAACCACGATATCGATCTTCTCGCCACGCAGTTCCTCCACAACGGCGCTTACACGGCCGCCTCTGGGACCAACGCAAGCACCCACAGGATCCAACTCCGGCTGCGTTGCCCGGACGGACATTTTGCTGCGGGAACCTGCCTCACGGGCGATATTGCGGATCTCAACCAAACCTTCCGCAATTTCGGGAGTCTCCAGCTCAAAGAGCCGGCGGACCAAATTCCGGTGGGTACGGGAAACATTCACCAAAGGACCGCGGTGTGCCCGGTTCACATCCAGCACATAAACCTTGATCATATCCCCCACGTGGAAGCTCTCGCCGGGGATCTGCTCCTCGGTGCTGAGCATCGCATCGGAAGCCTCATTGCCCTGACCGATCCGAACCAGAATGTCGCCGCTGGGATCGATCTTCAGCACCGTACCGGTGAGCAACTCCTGGGTCTTGCTGGAATAGCTTTCGTAAGCCACGCCACGCTCTGCTTCCCGGATGCCCTGGATCACCACCTGCTTGGCGGTCTGTGCGGCAATACGACCAAATTTCTGAATGTCTACATTAATATTGATATTGTCGCCCACCTGAACATTGGGTTCCATATTCCGGGCGGCATCGATATGGATCTGAACGGTGGGATCTTCCACCTCTTCCACAACTGTCTTGACCAAATGCATGGAAAGACCGGCTTCGCTCAGGTCTACCACCACATTTTCCGCAGGAATATCCCGATGATCCTCCCGGTCCTTGCGGTAGGCGTTGGTCAGCGCCTGCTTCAGACGCTCTACCATATACTCCACGCTGATGCCTTTGATCTTCTCCAGCTCACGAAGGCTTGCAAAAATCTCGGCGCCGATGTTCACCTTCGGTGCTTCAGCTTGCTTTTTCTTAGATGTTCTTGCCATTGTATCATTCTCTCCTTCTGTTGGATTTTATTTCTGTCAGAATTCTACCCGCAGGCGCACCAATGCCACCTCGGATTTTTGGAAGGTGATGGTTTCTTTTCCTGCCTCCACCGTCACACAGCCCTCTTCATAGCCCCGGAGAATACCGGGAATTTCCTTCAGACCGTTGCGGGGGCGGTAAAGCTTCACCGTTACGGCGCTGCCCATAAACCGGGCAAAATCACCGGGGCGTTTCAGCGCCCGCTCCAATCCTGCGGAGCACACTTCAAAATGATAGGATTCCGGGATAGGATCCTTTTCATCCAAAATGGGGTCAACTGCCCGGGAAACAGCCTCGCAGTCGTTAATGTCCACAGAGCCGTTTTCCTTGTCCAGATACAGCCGCAGAAACCGTTCAGAGCCTTCCCGAACATATTCCACATCCCAAAGCTGACAGCCGTGGGCCTCCACAATGGGCTTGGCAAACTGGGCCACGATTTCCGTAATCTTCAACTTTTTCACCTTCCTCACTAAAAAGAGAGAGGCTTGCGCCTCTCCCTCCAAACGAACATACTTCTTACACTGGGATTATAGCATTCTTTTCCCCGGATTGCAAGTGCTTATCTAAAGAAAAATACACATTTTTTCGGTAAATTTATACATTTTCCTTTCCCCTTGCCAAATTCTACAGTATCTGCTACAATAAAGAGCATCAAACAAAGAGGTGCCCGCTATGAAGAAAACGCACATTTTTCGGTTTATTCTGCCAATGTTTTGCCTGCTGATCCTGCTGATCTGCGCCCCCGCCGCCCGAGCTGAGGAAGCGGATACAGAGGGCGCTTACGCCGCCATCGTGGATATCTACGATCAGGTGATCGCAGGGGATGTTTTTGTGGATCTGGAAGCCTACGGCATTACGGTAGACCAGCTCGACGAGCTGGTTTCCCGCAGCAGCCGGGAGGGACTGAAGCCCTGGTATCTGGATACTTACACTTACAGCTATCGCAAGGAAACGATGATTGTCACCTCCGTTACCTTCAAGCGGGTCGATTCAGCGGAATATGATTTTAACCTGTATGAGCAGAAAGTAGCAGAAATTCTTATTGAAACGGTCAAGCCTGGTATGAGCCAGTGGCAAATTGCGCTGGTTCTTCACGACTACCTGGTTGTCAACTGCGCTTACGACGAAACCTACACCTATTACAGCGGCTACGACGCCATTGTCCGGGGCACCGCGGTTTGCAACGGCTATGCGCTTGCCTATATGGATCTGCTGCACCGGGCAGGGATCGAAGCCCGGAAGGTTACCAGCGAAGCGATGAACCACGCCTGGAATCTGGTGAAGATCGGAGAAAATTGGCTCCATGTGGATGTCACCTGGGACGATCCCGTCTCAGACCGGCAAGGTCGGGTACTGCATCAGTATTTTCTGATCAGCGACAGCGCCATCTCTGACGAAAATCACAACCACTACGACTGGGACGGTGACATTGCCTGCACCTTTACCGAGTGGGACACCAATCGTTTTTGGCACGACATTGATAGTCAGATCGTCTTTGAAAGCAGGGACCTTTGCTATCTGCGGGATAAGACCGGCGAAACCACCTACACCATTTACAGCCGGGACAGCGAAACCGGAGACTTGAAAAAGATCGTCGCATCCGATGCCGGCTATATCGACATTGGCGGCAGCAAAACCAATAGCTTCTTTTATGGCCATAACGGACTTTCCTACGACGAAGGCAAGCTCTATTATTCCGATATGACCAAGGTCTATTCCATAAGCCCCGACGGCAGCGGCAAGAAAACCGTTTATTCCCACAATTATAAGGATAACAAAACTTATATTGCCGGCAGCTTTGTTTCTGATGGCGTGCTGTATATGACCCTTTCGGATCACGACGGCAACCTCACCGATATGCAGATTGCTTTGGGTACGCCCAGCCACACCCATACATACACCGCCTCGGAATATGTGATGCCAGACTGCACAGAATACGGCTACAGTTATTTCATCTGCGATTGCGGCTGCGGCTACAAAGGCGATTTCACCGCAGCCATCGGACATATTTACGATGAGGGCATCACCGTCCGGGAAGCAACCGAGAATTCATCCGGCATCCTGCGTCGCACTTGCTCTGTCTGCGGCGCAATCCACGATACAGATATCTTCTATACGGGTCTGCCAACGGCCACAGAAAACACCGGCAATGATCCGGCAGCAGAAGATCCTGCGGCAGATGAGAAGCCTTCGGCGCAGAGCATTGCCATCGGCGCTGCCGTTCTCTTTGTCCTTTGGCGGCTGTTTCGAAAAAAGAAAAAATAAGGAAAGGGTGCGTTAACGTGTTGCTCTTAACAGAGTATCACGCGAAACGCACCCTTTTGTTACTGTCCACCGTGGAGATATTTTCTGTCCCATTCGTCATCAAACAGGTTTATGATATTGGCCAGTGAGCCGCTTTGGCTCATATCGGAGGCCAGCTCTGTCAGCACAGCGGCGGCCTCCAGGGATTCCAAATAGAACTCCGGCAACGCATCCCGTCCCAGCTTTACGCCCAAAAGCGCACCGGTAACGGCACCCACCGCAGCACTGCGGCCGGAGTGATTCACCGCGGTGATCATTGCGGTATCGAAGTCATTCCCGCAAGTCAAAATAGCATATATCGCGCCGGCCAGCACTTCCGCCCCGGTTTTGCAGCCCAGCTGCTCCATAGCGTCGGCAGGCGCAACCGTATTGGACTGTGCCAGCGTCCGGGCGTGCTGCAGCATTTCCCAAATTTTCATAGTTTGGGGAAAGTCTCTTCCGAACTGGAATTGGATGGAAGCAACGGTATTTTCCAGCATATCCTCCGGACGGATCTGCGGATCATCCAAAAGCAATCCCAGTATATGTACCAGCGCCGCACCGGACAGAAAGGTCTCCTGCCCTCCGTGGGTCAATGCTATGGTTTCCGCCGCCAGGCGGTTGCGATCTTCATCAGAAATGCCCAATTCCTTGGCAAGCAGAGCAATGGGGATCACCCCGGTCAGAGCCGCAGGGTGGTCAGACCGGTTCACCGGCGCGCCGGGAGAACCCATCCGATCGCCGCCTAAAACTGTCAGCATCCAGGTGTCCATACAGCGGCGGCGTTTCATTTCCGGGGTGGTGGATAACCAGCAGTGATTTCGCTCCTGCTCGCAGTAATGCTGACTCCGGGACCATTCCCGCAGCGCCAGCGCGATGCAGTTGAGCGGCGGGATATTCTGTCCCCGCAGCTTTTGCCGGGTCAGGCAGATAAGCAGACCGTTAGCAACAAAGGCAGGAATTTGGGTATAGGAGGTCACTTCTGCATAACCGTTGACCAGATCGTAGCCTAAAAGTCCGTTGGGGCCGTAATCATCCCGGATCTGGGACAGGCTTTTAACATCCACAGTATGGCCCATAGCATCGCCCACTGCCAAGCCCAGCAAACAGCTTTGAAACATTCTGCTCCGGTTTCTCATTGACCCGCCCCCTTTTTTTCCTGTTTTTCTACTGACAGTATAGCCTTTTTTTGCACGAAACGCAAGAAAAATATGGTATTTCACCTCGTATTACACAAAAAAAGCGCACCCAACAGGTGCGCCTTTTTTTATGTTTTGCGTAGAAACCGTTCCCGACACTTGGGGCAGGTAATGGCGATCTTGCCTTTGTGCTTCGGCACCCGCACCGACTGGCGGCACTTGGGGCACTTAAAGTATCGATGGTTCCGGTCTTTCAGCCGGTTCTTAATGGAGAGGAATTTTCGGTTCTCCTGATACCGCCGATATGTGTTCCGGGACAAGCTGCGGAAGATCACCCAGATCATCAGCACGTAGGACAGTACCGTTAAGACCCAATTCACAGTCAGATTTTGCACAAACAGGGAGATCAGGCACAATACCACGCCGATACCCAGCAGGAACATATTGAGTTTATCGTTGCCGTAACGGCCATACATAAAATTGCGGAGCTTTTGTCCGATTTTTCCCATATTCTTTAATCACCTCTTGCAGATGATATCATTATATTCGGTTTTTGCCGTTTTGCAATGCTACTTTCCCATTGTTTACGGATTGTTTTCATTTTTCTCCGTCATTACTGCCACAAAACAGCCGTCCAAAAGCTGTACCCGGGGATCATTGGGGTCAAAATCCGTTTTTTTCAGATAGTTGCCGAGCCCCCGTCCTGTGAGCTTGGCATAACTTTCTTTCAAGACCCACAGCCGTAGCAGCGCAGCATTTTTATCCTCCTGCATCGCCAGACGCTGCTGCTCCGGGGGTGAAAGCCAACTTTCCGCCACCCGCAAATCGACACATCTGTCCGCTTCCTCCGCATCGATGCCCACATTTTCCGTATGCAGGCAGCAGACGACCCGGCGCTTTGTGTGAGAAATGGAAAAATGGAGCGACCGGTCTGTAAAGTACGGCTTTCCCTGTTCCGTTACCGCGATTTCCGGCATCTCCTTGCCGGTCTGCCACCGGTACATCTGGGCTAAAAGCACTCTGCCGGCATCGTGCGCAGTCATTTTATCCAGCTTTTTCCATTGTAAAACCATATTCTCACCTCGCTATCAGTATATGCGAAAATAATCCCAGGGTCAAGCCGTGAAACCTTGCTTTTTCCCGGTGGGCGTGGTAGAATGACACCAAAGATTCCGGAAAGGAGGTGCCGTGAATGCGCCGTTTTATAATTGTTGTCCTGTGCTGTCTGATGCTTGCCACCGCAGTATCCGCGGAAAGCTATATCAGCGAATTGCAAACATCCACCACCGTCGCAAGCAGCGGCACCTGCGAAGTAACCGCAACCTTGCAGCTGCATTTGGACGAATTGCCCGACTCTCTTTGGTTTCCGCTTCCAAAAAAAGCCAAAGATATCACAGTAAACGGTGCTTCCGTCAAAACCAGAACCTCCGGGATCTCCCGGGATGTGAAGCTGAACGATGTAATCTCCGCCGCAGGCAATCACACTCTGGTGATCCGATATTCTCTGCCCGATGCTGTCAAAAAATCCGGCGGCCAGCTGTACCTGGAACTGGAAATTCTTTCCGGTTTTTCATATGCCATTGAAAATATGACCTTTTCCATCACTCTCCCCGGTGAGCCGGAACGGGATCCGGAGTTCCTCAGCACTTATTATCAGGAAGATGTGGAATCTTTGCTGTCCTACCGCTTTGAGGGCAACACCGTCACCTGCTCCTTTACTCAGCCACTGAAGGATCACGAATCCTTAACTATGACTCTGGCTGTATCGGAAGATATGTTCCCCCAACCGGTTTATAAGCGGTGGAGTCTCAGCGCTGTGGATGTGGCAATGTATATCTGCACCGCCCTGGCCCTTGTTTACTGGCTGCTGCTTCTGCGGGAAGCCCCCATCCGGCGGGGGCTGCGCCCCAACGGCCCGGCCGGTGTCAGTGCCGGCGAATATCCCTGTATTTTGGCAGGAAAGGGTGTAGACTTCACATCCACGGTGATCTCCTGGGCGCAAATGGGTTACCTTCTGATCCAGGTGGATGATAACGGAAGAGTGCTGCTTCACAAGCGGATGGATATGGGCAACGAACGCAGCGCCTTTGAGAATTACTACTTCCGTATGCTCTTCAACCGCCGCCGAACGGTGGACGGCACCGGCTACCGCTACGCAGACCTTTGCAGAAAAGCCTCCGCGGCAAAGCCGGGCGTTGGTCTCAATTTCAAAAAAACCATTGGAAATCCGTATCACTTTCGGATTTTGGCCGCAGTGGTGGGTGTGTTCGCCGGAATTGCGCTGGCAAGCGCTATGGCAGCAGATACAATGGGTAGAACCCTTCTTTCCATCCTGTTCGGTACCTTGGGCGCCGTAATCTGTTGGTTGATCCAGGAAGGACCTTCCTGCCTGCATCTGCGGAAAAAGCTGCCGCTATATATCGCCGGCGGCGCAAGCCTTCTGTGGCTGCTGCTGAGTCAGTGGGCAGGGGAGCCGGAGGTAGGCTTCTATCTCTTGCTGACCCAATGGCTGGCCGGCTTTGCCGTGGCCCACGGCGGACGGAAAACTGACCAGGGACGCCAAATGACCCGGGACATTTTAGGTCTGCGGCGGTACTGCCTGAGCGCAAGCAGGGAGGAACTGCAGCGTCTGCAAAACACCAACCCGGAATACTTCTATTCCCTGGCGCCCTATGCCTTGGCAATGGGTGTGGATAAATCCTTCGCCCGGCGTTTTGGTAAAGTGAAGCTGCCGGGATGCACCTTCCTGACGGCGGGAATGGACGCGCATATGACGGCGGCGGAATGGGATCAGCTTTTGCGGTCCGTAGTGCAAACCCTGGATGCTATGCAGACCCAGCAGACCCTAAACCGATTGCGGGGCCGTAAATAAATCAAAACCTCCGGCTAAGTGAACAGAACCAGTAAAAACGGACAATAGACAAAACACCCCCTAGTGTAGGATAA
>CAYVSU010000060.1:0-9031 GCA_964454215.1 uncultured Oscillospiraceae bacterium
GCATTATCCTGCAGATCACAGAACATCACCTTGCCCTGGCCGCGCTTACTCATCAAGCGGCCTGCCAAGCGGACAATCTTGCCCTCATAAGCATCATAATCTGCCTTGATGTCAGCAGAGTAAGCATCAAAATCAAACTTGGTCTGGACATAGGGATCGCGACCTTCTGCCTGCAGCGCAGCCAGCTTTTCACGGCGGATAGCAGCCTGCTCGGAAACCGGCAGCTCCGCCTGCGGTACATACTTTGCCATAGCTTAGCCCTCGCGAGAAACGCTGACGACCTTCATAGTGTAGGAACCGGCAGGGGCATTGACGGTGAAAGTCTCACCGGCGGACTTGCCGACAACTGCACGGCCAAAGGGAGAATCGTCGGACAGTTTGTATTCCATAGGATTGGCTTCCTGAGAACCGGTGATGCGATAAGTGATCTGATTTCCCTTCTCATCTTCAACAACGACGGTGCAGCCCAGACCCACACGGCCGGTAGCCTCGTTCTCATCCTCAATGATCACAGCGTGAGACAGGATATCCTCGATCTCCGCAATGCGGCCATAGAGCTTTGCCTGCTCATTCTTGGCAGCATCGTACTCAGAGTTTTCGGACAAGTCGCCGTAGGAGCGAGCTTCCGCGATCATAGCGGCGATCTCACGTTCACGGGTGGTCTTCAGGTAGTTCAGTTCCTTTTCCAGATCCTGCAGACGCAGGCTTGTGATTTTATATTCCTTAGCCATTATTTAAAATCCTTTCCAGCGTAAAAATTTCCATAGCTCCCAACATTATAGTAGAATTTTTCTGTGCAGTCAAGGTATTTTTGGAAGTTTTTGCGTCTTTGCGTGTTGGAAGTTTTGTGCCTTTGTACGCCCTGCATTCAGCTGTTGGGTATGGTATATTAACCGCAGATAGAAATAGGGACGATTTTTCAATCGTCCCTGCATTTTTATTCTCCGCTCAGCAATTTCTGAATTGCAGCCTGGAGCTGAAGGTCGTCTTCCGGAGCAATGGTTCCGGCGTAAATCGCCGCTGCCATTTCTTCATCTACCGCAACGGGAATATCCGGCGTAATACCCACACCCGCCAGGCTCACACCTTTGGGTGTGAAATACTTGCCAATAGACAATGCAACAGCAGATCCGTCCTGAAGCTGATAGGTTACCTGATAGTAACCCTTGCCGCTGGTCTGCACACCCACTGTAAACGCCCAATCGTACTCCCGCAGAGCTGCGGCAAAAAATTCTGCCGCAGAATAAGAGTTTTCATTGACCAAAACAGCCATTGGCATTTGCAGACAGTCTGCATCGGATGTTTCCACAGAGGTATTGCCAGCAAAGTCCTCCGTTCGGAACAGATCCCCTTCCGGCAGCAAATAATCCAAAAGCGCATTCATCTCGTGGGCGTAGCCGCCGCCATTATTCCGGACATCAAAAACCAAATATTGTGCGCCCTGCTCCAGCAGCGCTTCAATAACGGCAACAGTCTCCTCACAGCAGCCAGCGTTAAAATTATCGATCGCGATGTAGCCAACACCGTTCTCCAGTAACGTTCCCTTTGCCACCACCGTTTTGATCTGCCGACGGACCACAGTAAATGTCAGTTCCTGCTCTCCCCGCAAAATTGTGAGGGTAACAGTGGTATTTTCTTCTCCTGAGATCAAATTCGATGCGGTGTTAATATCCATACCAACGATATTCGTTCCGTCCACACAGATGATCACATCTCCGGCAAGGATTCCCGCCTCTTCTGCGCCGCCACCGGAGGCTACCTCGATAATGGGCATACCCACATCCGGCTGTGCCGTATTGACGGTAACGCCGATGCCGACATACGCATTATTTTTTCTTTCCTGATATGCCGCAAAATCTTCTGCGGAAACATAATAGCTCCAGCGGTCTCCCATCGCAGCAATCATCGCCTCTGCGGCCGCATCCTGCAGCAATGTTTCATCCACCTCGCCAATAAAGCGCTCCAGAATCAGTTGCTGCAGCGCATCCAGCTTTGTTGTTGCGGTCTGCGTCTGCCGATCTTGGGGTATCACAGCGTAAAGCGTAATCGCTGCCGCCACCGCTGCAACCAGCAGATGAGACAGGATTCCTGTCAGTGTTTTTTGAAATTTGTTCATAATAATAACCACCTC
Source organism: uncultured Oscillospiraceae bacterium (assembly GCA_964454215.1). Classification (GTDB taxonomy): domain Bacteria; phylum Bacillota; class Clostridia; order Oscillospirales; family Oscillospiraceae; genus Faecousia. Next base: position 2,132 of record CAYVSU010000060.1, read on the forward strand.
ATAGCAGGATTCCCACAGCCCTTCCGGGCTGTGGGACAGGAGTTTTATCCAATCAGCGTCATAGGATTGACACTGGTTCCGTTTAGCCGCACTTCAAAATGCAGGTGCGGTCCTGTGGAACCGCCGGTAGAACCGACGTGTCCAATCACCTGACCGGCGACCACATAGTCGCCCGTCTTTACAGTATACCCAGTCATATGCATATAATAGGACGTATATCCGTCCAAATGGTCAATTTTAACAGTATATCCACCGCTGCCATACCAACCGGTGTAAGTAACCACGCCCGCTCTGGTGGCATAGACATCTTTGCCGTAAATACCGGGGCCTGCAAGGTCGACACCGTGATGGAATTTTTCTTTTTCACCGGTGATCGGGTGCGTCCGGTAGCCCCAGGCGCTGGACACGTAACTGTAGGAACAGGGAACCAGCCAGGTAATACCGTTGGTGTCCACCACAGGCTTGCCGCCATTGCCACCGCTGGTGGGAGGAGGCGCTGTAGTAGCAGTTGCCATATATTCTGCATATTTGGCTTCATCGTACTCGACTTCCAGTTTCTCAAGCTCGTCGATAATATCTTTTTGCTCGTCTTCAAACTGTTCCATCAGTTCGCTGTATTCTTCACCCAAAGCAACCAACTCGGTCAAAACCTGCTGTGCAGCAGCGGATTGCTGTTCCAGATCCGCCTGCTTTGCTTCCAGCTCTGCTCGCATTTCTTCCAACGCCAGTTTTTCCGTTTCCAGTTCCTGCTTGGCCTGTGCCACATCTTCTGCAGCCTTATTCAGTTCCTTCAGCCGCCGCTGGTCGGAGGATGCGATCTCATCCACCATACTCAGCCGGTCCAACAAATCCGAAAAACTGCTTGCCTTAAAAAGCACGGACCAGTAAGAAAGGCTGCCGTCCTCTTCCATCGTACGGATGCGCTCTTTATACTTTTCATTCAATTCCTGCAAATGTTCCTCTGCAGCATCCAGTTCGTCCTGTTTGTCTGCAATCAGCAGAGAATATGCCACGATTTGGTCGTTCATATTGCTGATCTGTGCAAGGAGCAGGCCAACCTGCTGGTCCAAATTGTTCTTCAGCGCGACCATTTCCTTCATATCGCTCTTATTGTTGGACTGCTGTTGCTTCAAGTCCGCAATCTGGGCTTCCAGCGCTTCCTTGTCCTTTTCCATTTCGTCGATCTGCTCTTTGATCTCGGCGGAAGAGGCCGCTCTGACAGGTTTGGCGAAATTTCCGGGGAGCAGTCCCAAAAGCAGGACAACTGCCATTATTCCCGCCAACAGGGAAATCTTTTTTCTTTGTTTGTTCACGAAAACTCTCCTTTAAAAGGCACGCAAAGGCTTATACATCCATAAACTTCCGGATCGAGGTCCAACTGCCGATAATACCAACAAACAGGCCCGCCGCCAGAAACACCGCGCCCATTGGCAACAAAAGCTGATCAAAAGGAACGAAATGAAACAGTTGCAAGGTATCAGCTTTGCTCAACTCTGTCAGCATCCAATCGTAGAGCAGCCATTCCAGGCCGAACGCCGCGCCGGCACCCACCATTCCCAGGGTAAAACCTTCCACAACATAAGGCAGTCGGATAAAACCGTTGGTAGCGCCCACCATTTTCATAATAGCAATCTCGTCCCTGCGGTCATACATTGCCAACTTGACAGTATTGGAAATGATCAGCAGGCTGACCACCAACAGCACCACGATCACCGCAAAGGACGCGATGCTTAGAATATTCTCAATGGTGGAAAAACCCTCTGCCAATTCAAAAGCGGCGTTGATCTTTGCCACACCTTCCAGTCGCTCGATCTGGGAAACGGTCTGTTCCATCAGATCGTTGTTCTCCAGTGTAACGATCACGCGATGGCGCAGGTCGCTGGGTTCTACACCGGAGAAGGCGCTCTCACCCTCGTGATCCGCGATAAAGTCTTCCAGTGCTTCTTCCCTGGATTTAAAATTCGCGGTGTGGATATTGTTCATCACGCGAATCTGGGATTCGATATTTCTGGCTTCCGCTTCTGAAAGATCCTCATCAATATAAACCAAAATTTCGTTGGTTTTGTTCAGATCCTCCACCATCAGGCTGACATTATATGTCAGGCAGGAAAAACTTCCCACAATCAGCAGGCATGCCACCGTTACACAAATGGCGGCAAAGGACATAAAGCCGTGGAGGAAGATGCCCCGTATGCCCTCTTTGATCAAATAAGCAAGATTATTGATTCTCATTTTGATAATACCCGTCCATTCCGTCGTGGATCACAACACCCTCATTAATCGCGATCACGCGCTTAGGGAAACGCTCCACCAAATCTCTTTCGTGGGTAACCACCAGCATCGTCGTGCCCAAATTATTGATTTCCATCAAAAGGCTCATAATTTCCAGAGATCTGGCAGGATCCAAGTTGCCAGTGGGCTCGTCTGCAATGATAGTGGACGGATTGTTCACTAGCGCACGGGCAATTGCCAAACGCTGCTGCTCGCCGCCGGAAAGCTCACCGGGATGACGGCGGCTCTTGGTGTCCAATCCTACAAGGTTCAGAACATAGGGTACTCGCTCACGAATTTCCCGTTCTTTCGCGCCAATGGCCCGCATAACGAAAGCCACATTGTCATACACCGTTTTGTTTTCAATCAGTCGAAAATCCTGAAACACGACACCAACCGTACGGCGTAGGAAAGGGATCTCCCGCTTGCGGATCCGCTCCAGAGAATAGCCGTTAACGTGGACAGCGCCGGATGTCGGGCTCAATTCGCCGGTGATAAGTTTGATAATGGTGGACTTTCCGGAGCCGGAAGGTCCCACTAAAAATACAAATTCGCCGTCCTCGATCTGCATAGAAACGCCCCGCAGCGCTTTGGTTCCAACGGTATAAGATTTTACAACATCGGTAAACTCGATCATATGTATCTACTCCAAGCTCAGTGTAACCAAATTGTAACACAGTGAAAATGTTATGTCAATGCGGCGAATGAAAAATTCAAAATTTGTTAGCTTATGAAAATACTTGACGCAAATTGGATTTTCCGGTAACCGCAAAAAACCGGGCGTGCACACACGCCCGGTTATCGGTTTTATTCTCAGCGGATCTCCCGGGAGGACAGGTACTTGCGAACCATCAGAGCCACCTTAAACACGATGGCGTGGTCAAACTCACGCAGGTCCAAGCCGGTGAGCTTTTTGATCTTCTCCAGCCGGTACACCAGCGTATTGCGGTGAACGAAGAGCTTACGGGAAGTCTCAGAAACATTCAGGTTGTTCTCAAAGAATTTATTGATGGTAAACAGTGTTTCCTGATCCAAAGAATCGATGGAATTCTTCTTGAAGATCTCGGAAAGGAAAATGTCGCACAGCGTGGTGGGCAACTGGTAGATCAAGCGGCCGATGCCCAGGTTTTCATAGTTAATGATACTCTTTTCAGTATCAAATACCTTGCCCACATCAATTGCGGTCTGTGCTTCCTTATAGGAATCCGACAGTTCGCGAAGATGCTCTGTAACGCTGCCGATACCGATGACAGACCTGATAAACAGTTCATTTTTCAGAGTGTCTTCCATCTGGCGGGCAATGGCTTCCAGCTCTTCGGAGGTAGTGGAGGTAGTGATCTGCTTAACAACAGCAATATCCGTTTCGTTAATGCTGACAACAAAGTCCTGTGCCTTATCCGGGAACATTCCGCTCAGCACATCGACTGTTGCCATTTCCGCATGTCCCAGTTGCCGCACCAGGAACACCGCCCGGGGTGCATCAGTTGCAAAATGGAGTTCCTTGGCCCGGATATAAATGTCGCCGGAAAGAATGTTGTCCATAATAATGTTCTTCACAAAAGTGCCACGGTCGTGCTTTTCCTCATAAAACACCTTTGCATCGTTCAGCGCAATGTATGCCATCTGGCAGCACACCTTTGCCATTTCATCGCTGCCGCTGCAGAATACGGCATACTCGATAAAATTGGCGTTGCCAACAATGGCCTTAAAACACTTCTGATTGAAGGAAACCACACTGTCTGCGGAGTTTACTACTTTCAACGCAGCATCCGGCCAACGCTCACCCAGCAAGGTCATATCTGTGCAGGAAACTACATTGCCTTCGTTATCAATCACACCATAAACACGGTCGGAAACTTCCTTCAATTGCAGAATCACATTCTGAAAAACATTATTGGCCATATCTGGTCCTCCCTAAATTCAGCAAAACAACGATTGCTCTTTTCACAAATTTGCCCCGTTATTATATATCAGTTTTGCACATTTTGCAAGTACCTTTTGACATTTTATTGCAAAACTTGCTGTCATTTTTGGATGTATTGACACATTTTCCATTTTTTTGGCGTGGCAACGATCCTTTTTCCCAAGCTTTTATTGAACAAAATGACCAAAAAACATTTCCATTATTTTTCCAATGCCGCAATTTCTTCAGGCGAAAGCTCTCGTACCTGTCCTCTGGGCAGCGTGCCAAGCATCAGATTTCCCTCTTCTTGGCGTTCCAAATAGGTCACCGGCATATTTCGGGATGCCATCATACGCCGCACCTGATGATACTTTCCTTCGCAGACTGTAACACGACTCTCTCCCGGTCCCAGCCGTTCCAGCTTGGCGGGAAGGCAGGCAAGGCCATCCTTTAAAGTCAATCCTGTGGCAAAGGCATTCACATCTTCTTCCCCGGCAGTTCCCTCGTGCCGGGCATAGTACACTTTTGGTATTTCCTTTTTGGGAGAGATCAGGCGGTGCAACAGATCGCCATCGTTGGTAAACAGAAGCAGCCCCTCGGTCGCTTTATCCAGGCGTCCCACCGGGTTCAAACCTTTGTTGCGATACTGCGCCGGAAGCAATTCCATTACTGTCGGATCGTTCTTATCTTCCGTAGCCGTTACATATCCCGCAGGCTTATTGAGCATCAGCACAATCCTGCGTTTTCCGCCCAAAATCTCCCCATCCAGACAAACCACCTGCTTGTCAGGATCGATCTTTCTTCCGTTATCCCGTTCAACCTTTCCGTCAACGGTCACCCTGCCGGATTTTAGAATTTCTTTCACCTGACTGCGGGTACCTGCACCGCTGTCGCACAGGAATTTGTCCAGTCTTTCCATACTGCCTCCGTTCTAATCTCGTCCATCCGTGAATAAGCTAAAGTGCTAATTAATCATAATGGAGGGATTTTCTATGTTAGTTATGACCGCGAAGGTCGATAAGAAAAAGATCGCTATGATTCTCGCCGCCGCGATCGTTGTAATCGCCGGGATCATTCTGCTTTTCTGGGGCGGCAGTGAGAGTACTGCGGCGCCGGAGGTTTCCGGCAACGACGCCCGGGTAGCCTTCCTGAAGAGTTTTGGCTGGGATGTGACCACTTCTCCCGTGGAATCCAGTCAGGTAAAGATCCCCGGAAAAACCAGCGACGTTTTCACCCGCTATAATCAACTGCAAATCTCTCAAGGGTATGATCTGAGCGCATATGCAGGCAAAACCGTTATGCGCTACGTTTACAAGATCAACAATTACCCCGGTGCGACCGAACCGGTTTACGCTACCCTTTTGATTTACAAAAATCAGATCATCGGCGGCGACATTACAGACACTTCTGCCAAGGGCGTTGTTCGGGGCTTTACGATGCCCAAAACCGACACCAGCACCACACCGTCTTCCGACGCATAAATAATTGCTGATAGCACAATGTAAGGTATCGGTATCTCCTGGCACAACAGACAATCTTTCTCAGCATTCCGCTCGTTTCGCCGGGAGATTATCGCGGTAAGGAGACCTGATTACAACGCGTTTGCTGTGCAAAGCAATCTTTAGTATACTAAGGATATCACAAAAACTGAATCTTGACAACACCCCGATGCCATGCTATGGTATTGTCAAACCACATAGATCTTCAGGGCGGGGCGCAATTCCCCACCGGCGGTATAGCCCGCGAGCGTTTTGCTGAATTGGTGAGATTCCAATGCCGACAGTACAGTCTGGATGAAAGAAGATCCTTTCCCTTGCGATATATGCCCTGAGTCTATGCTCAGGGCATTTTTTGCGGGGTGATGATATGAAAAACAGATTGAATGTTAAAAAAATGGTTCTGCTTGCTATGCTGGCAGCAGTTGCGTATATGCTGGTCACACTGATCCGCATTCCGGTGGTGTTGTTTTTAAGTTATGAGCCTAAGGATGTGATCATCACCGTCGGTGGCTTTCTGCTGGGACCAATGGCATCTTTTTTGATCTCTTTGGTGGTGGCTTTGGTGGAAATGGTCACCATTAGCTCCACCGGACCCATTGGCTGTTTGATGAATCTTTTGTCTAGCGCCACTTTTGCCTGCACAGCAGCATTCGTTTACAAGAGAAAGCGCTCTATGTCCAGCGCGATCCTGGGTCTGACAGCAGGCTCCCTTGGGATGATTGCCATTATGCTGCTATGGAACTGGCTGATCACGCCCCTGTATATGGGTGTGCCCCGAGCACAAATCTCCACTATGCTGATCCCGGTATTTCTCCCCTTCAATAGTTTGAAGGCAGGCTTTAACAGTGCTTTAACACTGATGCTTTATAAGCCACTGGTGCTGGCTCTGCGAAAAACCGGGCTGATCCCCAACCGCCCCGGCAAAGCAGCATCCTCCAAATGGGGAATTTACCTGCTTGCCGTGGTGCTGCTGGCCACCTGCGTACTGTTCCTGCTGGTTCTACGGGGAATTATTTGAGCAAATACGCCGCTTCTGCCCGGAAGCGGCTTGCTTTTTGGGTTTTTTGTGATATGATTATAATGAATATTTATGTGCATTAGCAAAGGAGAATAAAATGATCACTGTCAGTAATCTTGGAATGCAGTTTGGCGGCCAATGGCTGTTCCAGCACGTAGACCTGCAGTTTTTGCCCGGCAACTGCTACGGCATCATCGGTGCCAACGGCG
>CAYVSU010000061.1:0-8970 GCA_964454215.1 uncultured Oscillospiraceae bacterium
AATCTGTTAGCTCTTTATTTATGAATAATCTGAAATTGTTGTCAAAACGTTGTCACGAGGCTTTTTCAATCCTCAAAAACCCAGTATTTATGCGGGTTTTCAGCGTTTTTGGTATTACTCCCACTCGATGGTGCCTGTGGGCTTGGGGGTAAGATCGTAGAGGACCCGATTGATGCCGGGAACTTCGTTAGTGATGCGGTCGGTGATCTTATGCAGCACAGGGTAAGGGATCTCCTCAATGGTGGCGGTCATAGCGTCCTTGGTATTGACAGCACGGATAATGGCAGGCCAGCCTTCATAGCGGCTGTCGTCCTTCACGCCGACACTTTTTACATCAGGAACAGCGATAAAATACTGCCAAACCTTCTCGGCCAGACCGGCGTTGTCAAATTCCTCACGGAGAATAGCATCCGCTTCTCGCAGAGCGTGGAGACGGTCGCGGGTGATGGCACCCAGACAGCGGACACCCAGACCGGGACCGGGGAAGGGCTGACGGTAGACCATACTGTGAGGCAGGCCCAGAGCTTCGCCCACAACGCGGACCTCGTCCTTAAACAGGAGCTTCAGGGGTTCAACAAGTTCAAACTTCAGATCTTCAGGCAGTCCACCCACATTGTGGTGGGATTTGACAGCCTTTTTACCCTCAGCCTGCTTAACAGACTCCAAAATATCGGGGTAGATAGTGCCCTGCGCCAGGAAGGAAACCTCCTCCAGTTTGCGGGCTTCGTCAGCAAAGACCTCGATAAACTCTTTGCCAATGATCTTGCGCTTGGATTCGGGATCGGATATACCGGCCAACAGATCCAGAAAACGGTCGGTAGCATCAACATAGATCAGGTTGGCATCCAGTGTTTTGCCGAAAACTTCAACAACCTGCTCGCTTTCACCCTTGCGCATCAAGCCGTGATTGACGTGCACACAAGTCAGCTGTTTACCGATGGCCTTGACCAACAGAGCTGCGACAACAGAAGAGTCTACACCGCCGGAAAGGGCCAGCAGGACCTTCTTATCTCCCACCTGTTCACGGACAGCGGCAACCTGCTCTTCAATAAAGACGTTGGCCAGTTCCGGTGTGGTGATTCTTTCCGTAGTTTCGGGACGGACATTGTTTGACATATAAGTTCCCTCCGGACAAAGTATAAATGGATTTATGGAAGTATTATATACCCGTTTATTGGACATTTCAATATTTCTTCCCGCATTTTTTCATTTTTTACAGTTGTAACAACTCCAATTAACCCCGAAAGCGGTTTTTTGTAGCAAAATAGCGGATTTGCCAGTTTTAACGGAAAACACTGTCAGAAGGGGAAAGAAAGCCTTGCTTTTTTGAAAGTTGTAAAGTATAATAAATTGATTTATTTTACATTTTTGACGAGGTTTTTGCTTGTGTATCTGAAAAGTTTGGAAGTGCAGGGCTTTAAGTCCTTCCCAGATAAAACGCTGATTCGTTTTGGCGGCGATATCACTGCCATTGTCGGTCCCAATGGCTCCGGAAAATCGAATATTTCCGATGCTATCCTTTGGGTTATGGGCGAGCAAAGCACCAAGACTCTCCGGGGTGCAAAGATGGAAGATGTGATCTTCGGCGGCACCCAGAAGCGGGGCGCTGTGGGCTTTGCGGAAGCAACACTGACGCTGGATAATTCTGACCGGGCGCTGGCATATGATGCCGATGAAGTGATGGTTACCCGCCGGTATTACCGCAGCGGTGATAGCGAATACTATATCAACCGCCAGTCTGCCCGTTTGCGGGATATCCACGAAATGTTTATGGATACCGGTCTCGGCAGAGAGGGTTATTCCAACATCGGTCAGGGCAGGATTGACGAAATTCTGTCTTTAAAGAGTGCTGATCGTCGGGAGATCTTTGAAGAGGCGGCGGGTATCTCCAAGTACCGCCACCGTAAGGAAGAGACTGAGCGGAAGCTCCTGCGGACAGAAGAAAATCTGTTGCGCATCGGTGATAAGGTATCCGAACTGGAATTGCAGTTGGAACCGTTGCGCGTTCAGTCGGAGAAAGCAAAGCAGTATTTGTCTTTGAAAGGTGAGCTGCAGGGCGTGGAAGTGGCAGTTTGGCTGGAACAGCTGGATAAGCTGTCTGCCGCCGCTCAAAAGGCGGAGGAGGACTATGCTTCGGCGTCTTTCGTTTTGCAGCAGGCCCACGACGATCTGGACAACTTGTATACCCAGGCGGAAGAACTGGGTCAACGGTTGCGGCATAAAGACGGTGAGCTGGAAACGGTTCGGGTCAATGTGAATATGCTGGAAGCCAACCATCAACAACTGGATGGACAAATGGCGGTTCTGCGGGGCAATATTGTCAACAACGACGCTAATATCGCCCGCATTGAAGAAGAATTGCGGGGTACGGCCGACCGCAGTGGTGGCGTTATTGCGCAAATCGAGCAGACAAACAGCCGTATCGCCCAGATCAACACTGAGCTTGCGGAGAAAAATCGGGTGATGGAGAAGCTGCAGCAGGCGTTTGCAGCAATGACTGCCAACGCCCAGGGCTTGACCCGTCAATATTTGGAACTGCGTGCTCAGGAGACAGATCTGACTTCCGACATTGCCGGCAGGGAAGCAGATATCCGTGGATTGTCGGAGAGTATATCCCAGACAGCGGAGCGGGCTGACCAGATCCGAGAAGACCTGGCTGTCGGTGGAGTCCGCCGCGAGGAGGCGAAGAGAAACCTTGCGCAATGCCAAGGAGAACTTCGCAAGGCGCAGGAGGAAGTTACCGCGGCTAACAATATGATCTCTGGCTATACGCTGCGCCAGGCTACCCGCGTAAAGCGGCGGGATAAGCTGGATCAGAAGCTGCGGGAGATTACCACGAAACTGGATTCCGTCGGTGCCAAGGTGAAGGTGTTTCGGGCGATGGAGCGGGACTTTGAAAGCTATAACAAGGCCGTTAAGATGGTGATGCAGGAGGTTCAGCGAGGCAGTCTGCGTGGCATCCACGCCCCGGTATCCAAGCTGATCCGCACAGATGACCGGTATACTGTGGCGATCGAAATCGCTTTGGGTGCGGCTATGCAGCAGATCGTTGTCAATACCGAAACTGACGGCAAGGCTGCGATCTCTTACCTCAAGCGCACCGGGAGCGGACGAGCCACATTTTTACCTATTTCTGCTATCACCGGCAGATCCCTGAACGAAAGCGGTCTTGAAAAATGCCGCGGTTACATCGGCGTCGGCTCTCAGCTGGTGACTTATGACAGCAAGTATCAGGGAATCATTGAAAATTTGCTGGGAAGAACCGTTATTGTGCAGGATATTGATGCTGCTATTGCTATGGCAAATAAGTATGCCAGCCGTTTTAAGATCGTCACACTGGACGGACAGGTTATGAATCCCGGCGGCTCTATGACCGGCGGCAGTGTGAACAAGGAAGCGGGCATTTTGTCCCGCGCCAATGAACTGGAAAAGCTTACGGAAGAGGAAAAGCAGCTGCAGGAGAGGGTTCTTGCCTGCGAGGCGGAATTTGCAGAAGCAAAGCGTTTGGTGGATCAGGTGGAGTATCAGATGACCACCGCAGCCGAACAGCTTCGTGCGGCAGAGGATCAGGTGCTGCGGCTGGAGGGTCAGGAAAAGCAGTACGAAATTCTGCTGCAGTCCATTTTAGACGCAGAGAGTGCCGATAAGAGAGAGTTGGAAAGCCTCGTGCAGCGTGACAATGTCGATCAGAAGCGGTTGGCTGCAGCGCAGGCGAAGATTCAGGTGTATACTGCACAGCTGGAGCAGACACGCCGCGGCATTGAAAAATTGGAAGGCAGCCAAAATGAAGCTGCTGAGGCAACCGCGCATATTTCTGACAAAATGACCGAGTGTAAGACCCAAGCGGCGGCTATGGAAGCTGAGCGCACCACGGCGCTGGCCCACATTGCAGATCTGAAGAATCTACAAGGCGCGATGGAAGGCGATAAAGAGAGAAAATTGGCGCTGGCAGATGTGTTCCGTGCGGATAATACCCATATGGAAGCGCAGATTACCCAGCTTTTGCAGCAGCAGGCGGATAACGATGCACAAGCGGAGGCGTATCGCCAGAAAATGCAAGCCGTTATTACTGCCAGGGCGGAAGCAGAAGCGGCCAAGACGAAAGCGGAACGGGATGCTCAGGAAAAGAATAAAGATATTCTGAATATGGAGCGCGCCTGTGCTCTGCTGGAGCAGAAGAAAGTCACATCCTCTATGGAGGAAAAGCAGATCATTGACAGGCTGTGGGACTCCTATGAGCTGACACCCGGAACGGCAGAAACCCACCGGGGACAGATAGAGTCTGTCACTGCCGGTCAGCGCCGGATTTCGGAGCTGAAACGTAAAATTACAATGCTTGGCACGCCGAATTTGGGGGCAATCGAGGAGTTTGCCCGGGTCAATGAGCGCTACAGCTACCTTTCTGAGCAACAAAATGATGTTTTGACTTCCAAGCGGGAGCTGGAGTCTATCATTCGGGATATCACCAAAGAAATGACGGTTATTTTCGTGGAGGAATTCCAAAAGATCAACCGATATTTTGGTGAGGTTTTTGAGGAAATGTTTGGCGGCGGCAAGGGCCAGCTCCTGCTGGAGGACCCCGAAGAACCGCTGACCTGCGGCATTGATATTCGTGTGCAGCCTCCCGGAAAGCAGGTGAAAACGATTACTTTGCTTTCCGGCGGTGAAAAGGCATTCGTGGCAACTGCACTGTATTTTGCCATTTTGAAGGTCCGACCCACGCCTTTCTGTATCCTTGACGAGATCGACGCAGCCTTGGATGACCGGAATGTGGAACGGTTTGCCACCTACTTGCGGAATTTGAGTCAAAAGACCCAGTTTATCGTCATCACCCACCGCCGAGGCACTATGGAATCTTCTGATGTGCTTTACGGTGTTACTATGCAGGAGCAGGGTGTCAGCAAACTGCTGCGGCTGGATCTGAATCAGATGGAAGAATATCTGGGTATTGCGGAATAAGGAGTTATTTTATGGGTTTTTTTGATAAAATCAAACAGGGCTTGGCAAAAACAAGAAATGCGTTGGGATCTACCCTTGGTGGCGTTTTCAGCGGATTTAGCCAGCTTGATGATGATTTTTATGATGAACTGGAAGAAAGTATGATCCTGGCTGACCTGGGCGTGGATACTTCCGTCAAGGCAACGGAAAAACTGCGCAAAGTTATCAAAGAGCAGCATTTGAAGACACCCGAGGAGGCAAGATCTGCCCTGAAGGAAATTCTGGTGGAGATGCTCAGCGTGGGTGAAACCCAGTTGAAACTGGAGACCAAGCCCAGCGTGATTCTTGTGATTGGTGTCAACGGTGTCGGCAAGACGACTACCATCGGCAAAATTGCCACCCAGATGACAAAGCAGGGGAAGAAGGTGCTGCTGGTTGCTGGCGATACCTTCCGTGCTGCAGCGGCTGATCAGCTGGAGATCTGGGCTGGCCGCTCCGGCGCGGATATTGTGCGGCAGCACGAGGGTGCAGATCCTGCGTCTGTGGTTTTTGACGGTATTCAGGCCGCCAAGGCAAGAAATGTGGATGTAATCTTGGTGGATACTGCAGGAAGGCTTCATAACAAACAGAATTTGATGAATGAGCTGAACAAGATCAGCCGCATCGTGGAGAGAGAACTGCCTGGGGCATCCCGTGAAGTGCTGTTGGTGCTGGATGGTACTACAGGCCAGAACGGTCTCGTGCAGGCGAAGCAATTTAAGGAGATCGCCGGTGTGACCTGTATGGCGATCACCAAGCTGGATGGTACAGCCAAGGGCGGCATCGTGATCGCAGTGGCGGACACTTTGCAGATCCCCGTGAAATTTATCGGTGTTGGCGAGCAGGCGGACGATCTGATGCCGTTTGTTGCCCGGGATTTCGTAGACGCACTGCTGTGAGGAACAAAATGAAAGTTGTATTGGCAAGCAAAAATCCCCACAAGCTGGTAGAAATCAGTAAAATCACAGAAAAATTCGGATTTGAGCTGATTTTGCAGTCCGAGCTGGGGCTGCATATCGATGTGGAGGAAACCGGTACTACCTTTGAGGAGAATTCCTTCCTCAAAGCCGAAGCGGTGATGAAAGCCACTGGTTTGCCTGCGTTGGCGGACGACAGCGGTATCTGTGTGGATGCCTTAAACGGAGAACCCGGTGTATATTCCGCGCGGTACGGTTTTGACGATTCTCTGGATGATTGGGGAAGATTGCTTCTGCTGCTGAAGAATACGGAGCACGTGCCCGACGGACAGCGGCAGGCTAAATTTGTAGCTGTGATCACAATGGTGACACCGGACGGCAAAACCATTCAGGCCCGGGGCGAGATACACGGTCAGCTGTTGCGGGAAGCCAGAGGAGAAAACGGCTTTGGTTATGACCCTATCTTTTATTATCCACCGTTAGGTGTAACAACGGCTGAGATGCGTCCGGAGGATAAGAACAAGGTTTCTCACCGTGCTAATGCATTAAAGTTATTTTATCAAAAATTAGTGGAGGCAGGATATGCTGACAAGTAAGCAAAGAGCCGAATTGCGGGCTCAGGCAAATACGCTGGACACGACCTTGATCGTGGGCAAAGACGGCGTAACAGAAAATGTGATCGCAGAGGCAGACCGTCTGCTAACCGCCAGAGAACTGGTCAAAGGCAAGGTGCTGGAGACAGCGCTGTTAAGTGCCCGGGAGGTCAGCGATGCCATCTGTGAAGAGACAGGCGCGGACGGCGTCTCCTGCGTGGGTTATAAGTTCGTTATTTGGCGTTATAGCGAAAAATGCCAGGAAGAGCGGAATCAGACCGGCAGAGCCAAGCGCAAGGCGATACCCAAAAGCAAAGCCGACCCGGTTGGTAAAGGAATGCGGGCGAGAAAAGCCGCGGCGAAGAAGGTTCGCGAACAGCGCAACGCCTATTTCCGCCAGCAGGCAATTGACAAATCCATTGAAAAGGCCAGAGAAAAGCAGCTTCGTGGCGAAGATTAACACCATTTTGATCTGAAAAGGGGAATGTGTTATGGAACGGATCGGCATTTATACAGGCACTTTTAACCCGGTGCATACGGGTCACATTTGCGCTGCCCTGCAGGCAGCGGAATCGTTGTGTTTGGACAAAGTTTTGCTGATTCCGGACTGTGTTACACCCCATAAGCAGCTGCCGCTTGGCTCCGCAAGCCCGGAGCAGCGGCTGAAGATGCTGCATATTGCTGCGAAAGACCATCCCAAACTGGAAGTTTCAGACATTGCCATTCGCCGGGGCGGTACGACTTACACCTGGCAGACCGTTTTGGATCTGCGGGAGCAGTACCCGGATGCAGTATTTGTGTTGCTGTTAGGATCGGATATGTTCCTGAAGTTCGGCAAGTGGATCCACACAGAGCTGATTTTGGAGCAGGCAGTGTTGGGTGTTCTGTACCGGGGCGAGCGGGGTGAAAACCGGGACGTTCAGGAAAAAGCGGAACAGCTTACTGCTCTGGGGGCTCGGGTGGAACTGGCAAATAATGATGCGGTTATGATTTCTTCCACCGATCTGCGCAGAATGCTGGTTTTCCGCTGCGCTGCTTCATTTCTTCCCAAGGGTGTGGAGGCCTATATCCATAGGCAGTCACTTTACGGCGTGGATCAGCCGCTGGGGAATCTTCCTATGGAACAGTTGGAAAAGGTGGTTATTAGCCTTTTAAAGCCCGGTAGAGTCGCCCACGTCTTGGGCTGTCGGGACACGGCGGTGGAGCTGGCAAAACACTGGGGCGCGGACACAACCGACGCTGCCAGAGCCGGAATCCTGCACGATATAACCAAAGCTTTGGACGGTCCGCTGCAATTGACTTTGTGCAGCGAATATGCTACTATCCTCAGTGAGTTTTCTCAAAAGTACCCCAAAACGCTCCACGCACTGACGGGAAGCTTGGTGGCCAAGCGGCTCTTTGGAGAAAATGAATCTGTCACAGAAGCGATACGCCACCATACCACCGGCAAGGGTAATATGAATCTTTTAGAAAAGATCATCTATGTGGCGGATTATATTGAGCCGAACCGGGATATTCCTGGGGTAGACGAGCTGCGCAGGCTTGCTTACGCGAATATTGACGCAGCACTGAAGCTGGGTTTGGAGATGACGCTGGAGTACCTGAATCGACAGGGCGCGGAAGTCAGCCCCGAATCCAGAGAGGCTCTTGCGTATCTGAATCAAAATTGTGAAAGTATACCTTGTTGAAAGGAAATGATAATATGCTGTCTGCAAATGAAGTGGCTTTGCAAGTAACCAAAGCCCTGGATGAGAAAAAAGGTATGGACATCAAGCTGCTGAAGATTGACCGGGTTTCCAGCCTTGCGGATTATTTTTTGATCTGCACCGGTACGTCGAATACCCATGTCAAGACCCTCTGCGATTATGCCCAGTATACTATGGAACAGTTGGGCGAGCCGATGCTGGGCCGGGAAGGTCACCGCGGCAACAGCTGGGAACTGCTGGATTTTGGCAGTGTGGTTGTCCACGTATTTACCGAGGAGGCCAGAAAGTTCTACGATTTGGAGCGTCTTTGGGCGGATGCAGAAAAGGTGGATCTGACAGGTATTGTTTTGCCTAACTAAGAGGAAAAGAGGTACTTTGTAATGCCGAACTATGATTTTAGTAATATTGAGAAAAAATGGCAAAAGTATTGGGAAGAGAACAACACATTCCATACCGACGTGTGGGATTTCAGTAAGCCTAAGTACTATGTGTTGGATATGTTCCCGTATCCTTCAGGCGTAGGCCTGCACGCAGGCCATCCCGAGGGCTATACCGCAACGGACATTATGTCCCGTATGAAGCGTATGCAAGGCTATAATGTGCTGCACCCAATGGGTTATGACTCTTTTGGACTGCCTGCAGAGCAGTATGCTGTTTCTACGGGCAATCATCCCAACGGCTTTACCCAGGAGAACATCAAAACCTTCTCCGGTCAGCTGAAAGAGCTGGGCTTTGATTACGATTGGAGCAAGGTCGTTGCCACATCCGACCCTGACT
>CAYVSU010000062.1:0-8822 GCA_964454215.1 uncultured Oscillospiraceae bacterium
GCTCGGCGGTATAGGTATCGATCTCCATTGCCATAGCACCAGCCAGCTGCTCTGTTCCCATGGGCATCAGCTGGGCAGCCACCTGCTCGGCATACTGGGCCTTTACCTGCTCAGCGATCATTTGCGTGAACAGTTCCGTGATATCCTCGTCGCTCATAGCGGTCACATAGTCGGAAATGTCCGCTTCGCTCATACCGGTCTGCTGGACCATTGCCTGGATCAGCGTTGCATTCATATCCTCCCGGGTCATATCTGCCATGGCCTGTGCCACAGAGCCGTCCAGCACCTCCTGGGTGGGGATGGACTTGATCTTGATATAAGCCTCTGCCAAACCCGCCTGATCCAGAGATTCGATATAGGTACGGAACTCTGCTTCCTTTTCCGCAGCGGTCAGAGAACCGGTGTTGGACTTGAAGGGCAGGCCGGTCAAAACATCCGTAGAGGGATCTGCCTGCTGGGCAAGCACAGCGGCGGACTTGCTGGAATTTTCGATCACATACTTGGTCAGCTCGCTGGTATAACCGATAGAGCCGGTGAGCATAGTGGAAACTGCGTCCTCATTGGGGCGGATGATACCGGAGACCTTCAGGACAGTCGCGTTGTCATACAGATAGAGCAGGCCGGCATCCGTTGCCCGCATGTCAGTGTACAGACCGGTGGTTTCGTCCAGGATGTAGCAGTCGCCGGGCAGGATCGTGCGGAATTCCATATCGCAGATCTCTTTATAGCTCCAGTGCTTGGTATCAGAAGGCAGCTGCGTTCCGTTGACCGCGGCATCCATAATGGCGCTGATATCCGCCTCGGAGCTGAGACCAAGTGCGTAAAGGGTCAGGTCGTCGATCTCATTATTCTCATCCAGCACCAGTACGATTTCGTTGTACCGGGTGGGCCAAGAGCCGTAAACCACATCATACTGTTTTTCCAGCAGCTCGCTGACCAGCTTACCGTTCTCGCCGGGAAGCATCTCCTGCCACACATTGACGGATGTGCCGCCGGTGGCGGTCATCATACTCATCATAGAACTGGTTCCGGCCATGCTGCTCATATTCTCCATAGCTGACAGATCCATTCCCATATACTCAGCCGCGATTTTCTGGAACAGCGCCAGAGCGTCGGACTGAATGATAGTACCGTCAACATTTTTGGTATAGATCAAAAGATCCAGATCATAGGTGTACTGCACACCGCTGATGGCATTGTAAAGACCGGTCGTGCTTTCGGCGTTGGCCCGTTCTGCTTCGATGAATTTTTTGAAGGAAGCCAGATCGTTTTCGGCGGTCTCTATGTTGTTCATAGCGTTGATCATATCAAAGATGATTGGCTTGGAATAAACCGCGTCGTTTTCGTGCTCCGTACTGGAAGCGGCCGTTTCCAGGAAAGCAGCCATCAGGCTGCTCATATCCACATTGGTTGCCTGGATGGTCAGGGGATACGAGGACAGGGTATCTTCCTGTAAGGTATTGATATAAGAAGTCATTCCCTGAGAAACTGCATAGATTAGGGCAATACCGATAATGCCGATTGAACCGGCAAAGCTTGTAAGGGTCGTGCGACCTTTCTTTGATATCAGGTTCTTCAAGGACAGACCAAAGGCAGTACCGAAGGACATAGCGGGTTTCCTTTCCTTCTTGCCTTTTGCCTTCTCGTTCTTCTTTTTATCTTCGGAACGCAGCGTTTTGACCTCCACATCGCTCAGCGGTGCAGAATCTCCGATAATATTGCCATCCAACATCCGGATAATTCGGGTGGAGTACCGCTCGGCAAGATCTGGATTATGTGTAACCATAACCACAAGACGGTCCTTGGCAATCTCTTTCAAGATATCCATAACCTGAACACTGGTTTCCGTATCCAGCGCGCCGGTAGGTTCGTCAGCCAAGATAATGTCCGGATTGTTGACCAGCGCACGGGCAATGGCCACACGCTGCATCTGTCCGCCGGACATCTGGCTGGGTTTTTTGTTGAGTTGGTTGCCCAGGCCCACTTCTTCTAAGGCTTTGATGGCGCGCTTTTTCCGTTCATGCTTTGAAACACCGGAAAGCGTCAGTGCCAGTTCCACATTCTGCAGCACTGTCTGGTGAGGAATCAGATTGTAGCTCTGGAATACAAAGCCAATGGAATGATTGCGGTATGTATCCCAATCCCGGTCACAATAGTCTTTGGTGGACCGTCCGTTGATGATCAGATCACCGCTGGTGTATTGATCCAAGCCGCCGATGATGTTCAGCATAGTGGTCTTGCCGCAGCCGGATGGACCAAGGATCGAAACAAATTCGCTCTCTCTGAATTGCAAACTGATTCCTTTCAAAGCATGGACGATACCGTCACCGGCGGGATAATCCTTTTTGATGTTGACAAGCTCAAGCATTCTTTACATTCTCCTTCCCTGATTATCGAGGACCGCCAGGGCCGCCCATAGGACCTCCGCCCATGGGGCCGCCGTGACCTCTGTGTCCGCCCATAAAGCCGCCGTGATGATGCATCGGAGGTCTTCTCCTTCTGTGCAAAAGGCTGCCAAGCAGAGATGCGCCAACCGCAACACCTGCAACAGTGCCGACCGTTTTTGCGGTGTTGGACCACTGGTGGGTATTTCCCTGATGCTGACTGTTCGCCTGTTGTGAGGCAGAACCGTTAAGCTGTGCGCCGCAGTTAGGGCAGAAGTTAGGATTCGTATCAAGCGTTGTGCCGCAGTTTTGACAATATGCCATAATGTAACATTCCTTTCCAGATATAGTTTTTTACTTCATCTGTTACAGGATAGTCCCCTTTTCTAAACTTAAACACAACACATTTTGAATGAAAAGTAAACTTTGAAAAGAATTAGTGAAGAAAACACACAAAGCTGAGAGGAATTCAAAAACCATCCAGGATTGCACAGCTTGACATTTGAAACCAACCGCTGTAACATATACTTAGTAGAATTAACAACTGAGGAAATGCTATGAACATACTGATCTTAATGGGCAGCCCGCGGCTGCAGGGCAACACCGCAGAGCTGTGCAAACCCTTTATGGAAGAACTGAAAGCAAACGGTTCTGACGTGCGTTACGTGACTCTGGCTGACAAAGACATTCAACCCTGTCAGGGTTGCTACGCCTGTCAGGAAGTATCCGGCGAATACGGCTGCTGTCAAAGCGACGAAATGCCGGTAGCGGACATTTTGTGGGCTGATCTGATCGTTCTGGCAACGCCTATCTACGCCTGGTATTGCGCCGCACCTATGAAAAATGTACTGGACCGACACTACGGCTTTAACAAGTTCTACGGCAGCGCAGAAGGCTCTCTTTGGGCAGGCAAGCGCGTAGCCATTCTTGCCACCCACGGTTATAACGGAGCTTATGCCACCGACCCCTTTGAAATGGGGGTGCAGCGGCTGTGCAAGCACTCTGACCTGACATATTTGGGCCTGTACTCCGTTAGAGACGATAACAATCTGGCATCCTTTCAAACGGAAGAAGCCATTGCCGGTGCCCGGGATTTTGCCCAAATGCTGCTGCAAAAGTAAGCATCGCCGCCACCATTTTAATATCAAAAAGGATGAATATTATGAAAATAGAAACCGAAAGGCTGATCATCACCGAATTCACTATGGATATGGCTGAGGCTGTCCATTTAAATTCTTTGGACGAAGATACCCGCAGGTTTGTACCGGACGAGGTGTTTGAAACCGTAGAAGAAGCAGCGGACACCGTGGAATTTCTGATGGGCTGCTACCAATCCCTGGAAGGCCCGCTGGTATATCCAGCCCTTCTGAAGGACGGCACTTACATCGGCTATGTGCAGGCAGTACCTCTGGATGACGGCACCTGGGAAGTGGGCTATCATATCGGCAGCCGTTACACCAGGCGCGGTTATGCCACCGAGGCTGTTAAGGCATTTCTGCCTGTAATTCTGCCTATACTGGGGATTGCCCAAATTGCCGGCATCTGCCGAACGGCCAACAAAGCTTCCGTCAGGGTCCTGGAGCGCTGCGGATTTATCAAGGAATTTGAGGGTTTAGGCAGCTATCAGGGGCAGGAACAGATGATCTGCAAATACCAATATACTCTATGAATAAAGGCACCGGATCTTTTTCCGTTTTCCTCTTGTTTTTTTCATAATTCGAGGTTATAATAGCCCAAGAAACCAAAGGAGGTCATCATTATGGCTGTTAAGATTGAAAAAGAAACCATTATCGGCGATGTTTTGGATATCGCACCCCACGCAGCTCCCCTGTTCTTCGCTATTGGTATGCACTGCCTGGGCTGCCCCTCTTCCCGGGGCGAAACCGTTGAAGAGGCCTGTATGGTCCACGGCATCGACTGCGACAGCTTCCTGGCTCAGCTAAACCACTTCCTGGAAGCCTACGAAGCAAACCAGTAATTAACCGGCTATGCCATCCCGTCCGCCGGGATGGCATTTCTTTTTAGGAGGCACTATGAAACTCTCCATTTCCAAGCGGCTGCTGGCCTGTGCCGAATTCGTTGCTCCCGGAGACCGGGTGGCAGACATCGGCTGTGACCACGGCTATCTTGCCATCCATCTGCTGACCACAGATATCGCCCGGTCGGTCATTGCGTCCGACATTAACGAGCAACCGCTGCTGAGCGCTGTCCGCAACGCAGAAAAGTATGGTATCCGGGATAAAATCGAATTCTATCTTTCCGACGGTGTTCGGAAAATTCCCCGGGATTTTGATACATTGGTCTGCGCCGGTATGGGCGCGGATACGATGATCTCCATTCTGGAAGCAGCACCGTGGCTGAAAGATGGCAAATACCGGCTGATTCTCCAATGTCAAAGTAAGCGGCCGGAGCTGCGGAAATACCTCTATGCAGGCGGCTGGCATATCCCCCGGGAAACGCTTGTAAAAGAGGGTAAATTCTACTATCCCATTATGGAAGTCATTTTCGAGCCGGGACACAGCATCACCCCCGCAGGCTGCCACTTGTCCCCTGCCCTGCTGAAATGCGACTCGCCCCTGCTGCCGGAATTCAAGGCCCGGGTCACCCAAGGATTGGAAACCACCGTCAAGGGTTTGAGTCGTACCGGCGGTAAAAAATACGAAGAATACAAATTAATTCTCGGACAATTGCAGGAACTTTTAGAATAAATGATTATTTACGAGATAGTGTAAATACTTGGACTGTTATTCCGAGGGCCTTTAGGCCCGCATCCCAGGGAGGCCTCTCTTGCCCCTGCAGGGGGCAATTCACCATCTGGGAATCTCCCGGTAGAACGGTCGTAATGCGGCGCAGAACTGTCTATTGTCCCAGGAGATTGCACCACAGGCATTCCCTTCGGTCACTATATCGCTGCTTTTAAGCGGTTCCTCGCAATAACATCCTATTTTTTCGCTCGGTCATATAAACAATCATTTACTACACCATCAGGAGGTAACATTATGACAACTGTTGCTGATATCTTGAAATACATTGAAGCCATTGCGCCCCCGTATATGAAAGAAAGCTGGGATAATGTAGGTTTGCTTTGCGGCAGCAAGTCTACAGCCGTCACCAAAGTTTTAGTAGCTCTTGATCCCTTTGAGGGTGTCTGCGAAGAAGCAAAGAGCTGGGGCGCGCAACTCATCGTGACCCATCACCCACTGATCTTTCAAGCGCAGAAAGCCATCACCGATGACACTTCCATAGGTCGTAGTATACTGAGGCTCTGCGCCGCAGGCATCAGTGCCATCAACGCCCACACGAATCTGGACTGCGCCCCTGGCGGCGTCAACGATGTGCTAGCAGAAACGTTAGGAATGCGCAACGTACAAGTCCTTTCCCCTGCCGGAATCAACGAAGACGGTATGCCCTACGGATTGCTGCGCTGTGGCGAAGTCAGCGAGCAAATCCTCGAAGACTTTCTTTCAGATGTTCAAAATGCGCTGGGTTGCAATGGTCTGCGGTATGTCGCCGGCGGTAAGGCTGTCCACAAAGTCGCTGTTGGCGGCGGCAGCTGTGCAGGCGCAATCCGGGAGGTCAGGGACGCTGGCTGTGACACCTTTGTTACGGCCGATGTAAAATACAACCAATTTTGGGATGCTCACGATCTGGGCCTGAATCTCATCGACGCGGGACATTTCCACACGGAAAACCCGGTGGTCCCCGTTCTTGCGGCAAAAATCGCCGCCGCATTCCCGGAAATTGAGGTAAAAATCTCCGAAACCCACCACGATTGTATGAAATTCTATTGATTTTTGGCACATACAATGCTAAAATAGATTGGAAATTTTGAAAATCACTCACAGAGGAGAGAAAATATATGTCCGGACATTCCAAATGGCATAACATTCAGAAAACCAAGGGCGCGCAGGACGCCAAGCGTGCTGCCGCATTCACCAAGATTGCCAAGGAACTGATCGTGGCTGTTAAGGAGGGCGGCGGCATTACTGATCCTGCCAACAACTCCCGCCTTGCCACCATCATCACCAAAGCAAAGGCCGCCAATATGCCCAATGATAACATCAAGCGTTGTCTGGAAAAGGCTGCAGGCGCTGGCGGTGGAGACAGTTACGAGACCATCACCTATGAAGGCTACGGTCCTGGCGGCGTTGCCGTTATCGTTGAGACTATGACCGATAACCGTAACCGTACCGCAGGCAATATGCGCCACCACTTTGATAAGTTTGGCGGTAATCTGGGCACCAACGGCTGCGTTTCCTGGTCCTTTGACAAGAAAGGCGTTCTGGTCATTGACAACTCCGAAGAGGAGCTGGACGAAGAAGAAGTGATGATGGACGCTATGGAAGCCGGCGCTGACGATTTCGAAGCTGAAGGCGAAGTCTTCACCATCTATACCCTCCCCGACGATTTCAACGATGTGGTTGCCAATCTCGGCAAGTACACCTTCGTTTCCGCCCAGATTGAAATGGTTCCCCAAAACTATCAGAAGCTGGAAAGCGAAGAGCATATCAAGCAGATGGAAAAGCTCATCGACACTATGGAAGATGACGACGACGTACAGAACGTCTGGCACAACTGGGACGAAGAATAAGCCACAAAAAATCCGGACTGTTTTTCAACAGTCCGGATTTTTATTTTATTCCGTTGCGCCGCCGGTGGTTTCCGCAGGCTGAGACTCCTGGGGTTGGGACTCCATAGGCTGAGATTCCTGAGGCTGGGATTCCTGAGGTTGGGATTCCTGAGGTTGAGATTCCTGAGGTTGGGACTCCTGAGGTTGAGACTCCACAGGCTGAGATTCCTGAGGTTGAGACTCCACAGGCTGAGATTCATCGGGAGGCTCAGTGGTTGTTGTTTCGGCGTCCCGGTATTCGGTCTCGCCGCAAACACTGCATATGCGTTCCTCCTTGCCGGATACATCAGAAGCTGTCCAATCGCCAAAGCTATGGCCGCTTGCAGCCTGTGTTGTCTCCACGTGGACATCGCCGCAATGCCCGCACTTGGTCGTAACCTTTCCGTTTTCTGTGCAGGTCGCATCTGTGCTGCCGATCACTTGATAATTATGTCCCAGTTTGGATGTAGTATTCCGCTTTTCCGTATAGCGGCAGGATGTACAGGTATACTTTGTGTAGCCGCCGCTTTCGCAGGTGGGCTCAATCACCTCGCCGGCACCAAATTTATGGCCCGTGGATTCCACCGTATCCCGGATTTCCGTTTCTCCGCAAGTACACAGATACACGGAGAAGCCATCGGAATAGCAGCTGGGTGCAATCGTCTTGGACAGCTTGAACTCGTGCGTGTGGTCAGGCTGCGTGGTTACCGGCGGTTCTGTTGTAACCGGAGGCTGTGTGGTTACCGGCGGCTCAGTTGTGACAGGAGGCTCGGTAGTTGTAGTTGTGGGCTCTGTAGTAACAGAGGGCGTTTCAGGCGACGCTGTCAGTGCCTGCAGCAGCGGCTTGACCTTTGCCACCACAGCATCCATCATCAATGCAGTAACCAATAAAAGCACGCACATAGCAATTAAAATTACGCGCTTGATCGTTTCGTTCATTAAGGTCCCTCCAGGGTGCAATTTTAACCATTATAGCGCGTTTGGTTGATAATTGCAAGGGTATATATAAAAGAAATACCGCGCAAAAAAACCGGAGCTCAGATCTTAATCTTCCACGCCGCAGAGCCACTCCATGGTAACGCCCAGCGCTCTGGCCAGCATCAGCAATTCTCCGTCACAAACGTGACGCTGATTCTTTTCGATGCGGGAAATGATCAGGGGTGTGATCTCCATACCCATTAAATTGATTTCCCTGGCCAGATCTTCCTGTTTCATTGGCGGTTTTTGCATAGCTCTACCCAAGCGGACACGATCCCCGCAGATATTTCCTTTAAGTTGAAAGTTCTTTCCCATAAAATCAACCTCATTATATCTATTTAAGATATTTATTGTCTGTACTGTTGATTTTATGTCATTATTCGATATAATTATGAATGTAAATGATATTTAAAATCCACACTGGATATTCACCGCAAATGGAGGTAAAAAAATAATGACAGTGCAGGAATACTTCAAACGGTTTGAACAGAAAAAGCTGGAGGAAATGCTGCAGCAGTTTTGCGATGGAATTGGCGATATTCACCCGGATGTGGCGTTGATGATCTGTGACGAGCTGCACCGGCGACAGCCTTCCCTTCCGGATCCTTACAAGGCGTTTTACGCCTTGTGTGCAAGTTATCTGCCATAAAAATGACCTCCGGACTGTTGCCCGGAGGTCAAAATATTGGGATAGCTTACTTGCAAGCCTCTTCGACAGCGACAGCCACGGAAACGGTCATGCCGACCATGGGGTTGTTACCTGCGCCCAGGAAGCCCATCATCTCAACGTGAGCGGGAACGGAGGAAGAACCTGCGAACTGAGCATCACCGTGCATACGGCCCATGGTATC
>CAYVSU010000063.1:0-8734 GCA_964454215.1 uncultured Oscillospiraceae bacterium
AAAGGCGAACCCATTTCCCTTGGGAGATGGATTCGCCTTTATCGTTTATTTCTAAACATAAGGTTCAGCGGCACAGACGGTTTTCCGTCTGTGGCTTTGTGATTTTGGGTATCCCTTAGTTTTTATCACTAAGATTCAATTCATCTTGTGTTTCCGTGCTCGCCGGAGAACAAAACCGGGAGGAACAGAGAAATGAATCCCTACACTTAAGTAGTATGAGTTTTGGGCATAAAAGTTAAGGGACGGTTAAAAATTTTCTGTAAATTATTGTACTAGCATTTTATCATTATGCCCTTCAAAGGCAAGCCTCGAAACATTGCCATTCGATATTAATTGATGTTCTGGGTTTGTTTGGAATCGTTACAGCGCCGCCCAAATAGGCGGCGCTGATTTATTGGGTGATTAGTCGGCCAGCAGGTTCATTTCGGTCTCAGGATCGAAGAAGTGCATAACCTTGCCTTCGAAGGTAACATAGATGGTGCTGCCGTAGACCATACTCTTACGCTGCTCATCATCCAGAACGATGGTGGGAACGCGGACGATCAGTTTGTCGCCATTGTCCTCCACGACGTGCAGGTGCAGCTCGCTGCCCATCATTTCGTTAACAGTGATTTTGCAGGGGATCGCAGAAGGATCACCGTTTGCAGACAGGGTCAAGTGCTCAGGACGAACGCCAAGGACGATTTCCTGGGAACCGATATTTCTTTCCAGCAGCATTTCTGCTTTCTTACCGGTGACTTCAATCATAGCACCGTAAGGAGTAACATAGTACTTATTGCCTTGCCGGACAAGATTGGTCTTGAAGGTGTTCATCTTGGGTGCGCCGATGAATTCTGCAACAAACAGATTCACAGGCATATCGAACACTTCCGTGGGAGTGCCGACCTGCTGGATCAGGCCGTCCTTCATAATAACGATACGATCGCCCAGGGTCATAGCCTCGGTCTGGTCGTGGGTAACATAGATAAAGGTGGTATCGATCTTCTGACGCAGCAGAATGATCTCAGCACGCATCTGATTACGCAGCTTAGCGTCCAGGTTGCTGAGGGGTTCGTCCATCAGGAAGACCTTGCTGTCACGGACCATAGCACGACCAATGGCAACACGCTGACGCTGACCGCCGGACAGGGCACGAGGCTTTCTGGTAAGGTACTCGGTGATGCCCAGGATCTCTGCTGCGGCAGTGACCTTTGCATAAACCTCATCCTGAGGCGCCTTCTTCAGTCGGAGGCTGAATGCCATATTCTCAAAAACGGTCAGATGGGGGTACAGAGCATAGTTCTGGAAAACCATTGCGATGTCACGGTCACGGGGCTGCAGGTCATTAACGACCACGCCGTCGATCTCGATGGTGCCATCAGAAATGTCTTCCAAACCTGCAATCATACGCAGAGTGGTGGACTTGCCACAGCCGGAAGGACCAACAAAAACCACAAACTCTTTATCGGCAATGTCCAGATTGAAGTTATTTACCGCAAGGACATCCTTGCCATAGATCTTTTTAACATTCGTTAATTTAACACTAGCCATAATTCTTTCCTCTTATCCTTTCACTGCACCGCCGGTAACGCCCTCGACATAGTACTTCTGCAAGCAGAGGAATACTGTTGTCACAGGGATCGCAACCACAACACCCGCGGCACAGAACATGGTGTAATGTGTATTGAGCATCGTTTTAGAGAGCCATTCAAAGACACCGACAGCAACGCTCATGCCCTGGCTGTTTTCATGGATGATGTAGCTTGCCAGCATAAAGTCGCCCCAGGGAGCCATAAAGCCCATCAGGACTGTATAGATAATAATGGGTTTCGAAAGGGGCATAATGACCTTCCGGAACACCTGCCAGCGTGTTGCGCCATCCACTCGGGCAGCCTCGTCCAGGCTCTTGGGAATCGTGTCGAAGAAGCCCTTGGACACATAATAGCCCATACCACTGCTTGCGCAGTAAACGATGACCAGACCGACAGGTGCCATTTTCATGGTCAGACCCAGGTCTGCAAAAACCTTATAAATCAGGATCATGGTAAGGAATCCGGGGAACATACCAAGCACCAGCATCAAATTCATCAGACCTTTTCTTCCCTTAAATCTGAGTCTGGAAAGAGTATAGCTCATAGCAAGAACAAAAACTGTCTGAAAAGCAGCCGTTGCCACGCCCATCAAAGCGGTATTTCTAAACCAAAGCAGGAAGTCCGTATCCTTGAACAATCTAATGTAGTTATCAAAACCAAATTGTTTGGGGATCAGTCGGCCGTCCATCATTTTGGTGTCTACCTTCAAAGACTCCAAAACAATTCCGACAAATGGGAACAGCCAAATGCAGGAGATGATAATCAGCACGACATAAATAATGGTATTGCTGATTCTTCTGCTGGCAGTTGTGCCTAGGTGATTCTTACTAACAGAAGGATTTTTTGTCTTATTCATCGGAAATCCTCCTCATTCTTGGTAGACGGAATAATGTTATATACGATCAGCGACAGTACCGCAACGACAACGAATACGCAAATACCAATGAGCGATGCCATATAGTACTTACTTTCCGCACTGTTCAGCGTCATCTTATACAGCCACGTGATCAGCAGGTCCGTGTGGCCTACAGATACGCCGCCGGCTGTGCCGATCTGGGTGTTCAGCGGGTTACCGCCGGACAACAGGTAGATAACATTGAAGTTGTTCAGGTTGCCGACAAAACTGGTCAACAGGTACGGACCCATAACAAACATCATATACGGCAGTGTGATCTTTGTATATTGCTGGTAGCCAGTTGCACCATCAATACGGGAGGACTCGTAAAGGTCCTGAGGTATGTTCATCAAAATACCGGTTGCCATCAGCATAATGTAGGGAATGCCAACCCAAATATTGATAACGATAACCAATACTCTTGCGACAACAGGAGAATCCCAAAGAGAAATGTAATGGTTTGTATTCAGATAGTTGCTAATCATAGGAATCTGTCCCAAAATCTTGCCAATGATACCGGAGGAATCAAACAGCTTGGAAACATACATCAGGGATACAAACTGCGGAATAGCGATGGTCATAACCAAAATGGTCCGCCAAAGCTTCTTCAGCCGGATGCCCTTCTTGTTGATCATAATTGCAACAAACATACCAAGGAAATAGTTGGTAAAGGTGGCAAAGAATGCCCACATCAGCGTCCAGGACAGGATCTCACCAAAGGCAAGGCCCAATCCGCCGTTGCCGAAGTCCAGCAATTCGTTAAAATGTTCCAGGCCGACCCAACCAAACAAATTGGAATAACCGTCATGGGCTGCATCATAGCTGGTAAAAGCGATCAGGACCATATAGATAATGGGCAGGACTGT
The DNA here is from genome assembly GCA_964454215.1 of uncultured Oscillospiraceae bacterium. GTDB lineage: Bacteria > Bacillota > Clostridia > Oscillospirales > Oscillospiraceae > Faecousia. Next base: position 3,333 of record CAYVSU010000063.1, read on the forward strand.
GAAGAACATAATACCAGCAAGAGGCAGGGACAGCAGTGTCTTGTGGAACTGATCGTCCACCAAAGAACGCATATCATCCTTACCGCTCTTAACCTTCTTGCCCTTAGCGGTAATATCCATACAGATCCGGCACTGCTTCACCTGCAGACGCCAGGTATACACAAAAGCAATAATGAACAGGATCGTCAGAAGGCCGTACAGCAGGACCTTAACAGAGTCATCACCGTTGACCCACATTTTGAACTTGTCGCCGTACATTTCGACTTCCTGGAAGCCGCCCTGTACAGTACCGATGGTCTTGCCGGTCTGGAACCAGTTGCCCTTTGCCAGCCAGTGAATACCGCCGTTGGGCAGCACCATATAGACGATAAAGATCAGTTCAAACAGCAGGAACAAAATACCGCGCAAAATCTGACCGTAGTACAGGTTGCCAAAACCAAAGAGGAAGAAGGACAGTTTCACAGCCCAATTACCCCTGGTGAATGTATGGACAATATCCATAATGCCGTTGTAAATTCCCAAACCGCACTTCTTAAAGAAATTCATAATTGCTATAAGAAGCTTCAGAAGCCATCCGGGAATCGCGAAGAAGAACAGCTCTACTTTATAAAGCAAAGCCTGAAACTTATTCAGTTTCAAATATTCTAAGTCATTTAATCTCTTCATAACACAAAATATAAACTGAGTTTATACTCGAACCTCCTTGCTTTTATTTTAAAAGGGCATTGCTCCTGCAACGAAAGACAAGTGTTGTCCTTGTATGCCGGCTAACAATGCCCTTGCACGAAGGGAAGGGGGAGCTTAAGGCTCCCCACAGCCCTCAGTTCATATTCAATTAAGCAGGAATCAGGGAGATGGAAACAGTGTCACCACTGATAACCAGCTGAACCTGATAGTTGCCGTCAGCCTCAACAACGATGTTAGCACCGTTCAGAGCGCCGTCAGCACCGTAGTTAACATCCCAGGACAGGCCCTGACGAACCTTGAATTCCTGGCCTGCCTTCATACTGATGGTAACAGAGGTCCAAGTGCCCTCAGGGCTCTCGGTCATGGAGAAGTCGGTATCCCAGTTGGTGTCGCCGACAGTACCGATAACGGTCCATGCATTCAGCTGCTCATCGCTCAGAGTGAACAGCTTGTCGATAGCGGCCTTGTAGTTATCAAGAGCGGTCTGCAGATCAGCGTCGCTGGTAGCAGCCTTTGCGTCAGCACCCAGAACCTTGGCGATATCCCACCAAGAGCCGTGGATCTGACCCTGAGGCTGGCCATACTCGTTCTGCTTAGCCAGGGCGGCCAGAGAAACGTTGGACTGAACAGCATCGGAAGCCTGAGCATTCTTGTTGGAGGGGCCCCACTGGAAGGCTTCATATCTCTCGCTCTGGCACTTTTCGTTGGTCAGGTACTGAGCCAGCAGGGACAGAACAGCCTGCTTCTTAGCATCAGTCTGAGGCTTGACACCGATCAGCTTGTTGCCGGTGTAGGAGCCCAGGTGGTAAGAATTGCCGTCAACTTCGAAGGAGGGCAGATCGGTAACGCCCAGGTTATCGCCGAAGTGTTCAGCAGCAGCACCAGCATTCCAAATACCGGTAATAACGACACCAGCATCGGTGAAGATATCAGCATTGGAATCATAGCAAGTGGACTGTGCCAGCTTCTGCATACCCTTCATAGCAACCAGACCAGCAGCGGAGTTGAAGTCATCATCAACTGCAGTGTAAGAGCCCTCTTCGTTCATGGTCCAGTTGGAGTGGCAGCCAGTAGCGAAGAAGAAGGAAGCGGTATACCATGCGTTTTCCAGAGCAAAACGGAACTTAACATTGTTAGCTTCACAAGCAGCAATGATCTTTTCCAGGCTCTCAGCATCATCGTCGGAGATGATGCTCTTGTTGTAGTACATGTAGTAACCATTGTCGCTGGTCATGGGGTAAGCATACAGGGTGCCTGCCACGGTAGCAGCGGCGACGGAGCCAGCATCGTTGTTGGCCTTGACGGTCTCAGCAGCGGAAGTGCCCAGAGGTGCCAGGGCAGCAGCCTGAACCAGACGAGCCAGCTGGTCCTGTGCGAAGCAGTACATATCGGGAGCAGTTGCTACGTCGGCAATAACCTTGGAGCCAGCATCGGCTTCGGTAACGCCTTCGATGGTAGCGTTGATCACGATACCGGGATATGCTTCTTCAAATGCATCGATCTGCTTCTGGAACAGAGCGGAAACGCCTTCCAACTCAGAAACCCACATAGTAATGTTGTAAGTTCCCTCAAGGCCTTCAGCAGGATTGGTTTCTTTCTTGGCGCAGCCAGCCATAACAGAGGCCAGCATAACCAGGACCAAAACCAGAGAGATAACCTTTTTCATTTTGAGTCCTCCTAATTTTTGTGTTTGTGATGCGTTGTTTAACGCTTAACTAATTATAGTCTTTAATTTCGTTTCCGTCAACCGCTGGACCTTATTTTAAGGAAAGTTCGGCGTTAGTCACAAAATTGTAACATCTGTTTTTGGCAATATGCCAAATTAAAAATCAGTCCAATTTTATCGAAATTCGTCAAAAGCCGATAGTTTTTTCCCAAAATAATCAAATAGGCACTGGTTTGCCCATTCATTGGAAGTGGACTTCCCTTCTTCATGGATATATGCCTGTCCCGCCTCGGATGCCCAGCAGATCCCCTCACCCGGCAGCCACAATGGCTCCCAGTAGAACACGCCGTCAATACCGCTCTCCCGGGCCAGCGCCATAAAATCACGAACGAAGGATGCCTGTCCTTCCGGTGTAAGCGGATATTGTTCTGAAAAACCGGGAATGTATGCCCGCTCTGCATCAATCACCAGCCTTTTGGCCTCACCCTGGAGCAAATACGGTTGCGTCGTGAAGCCGTAGCCAAGCTCCATTACCATAATCTTCTTGCCGAAACGGCGACATTGCCTCAAATTATCAAACAGTTCCTTTGGCGTTCCGTGCCAATAAGGATAATACGAGGCACCGATGACATCATAATCGATACCCGTTTTCTCCATTTCGGTGAAGAACTCCTGATAGACAGCCTGATCGTTGCTCCGCTCCAGATGCAAAACGAGCTTTGCATCCGGTGTTACTTCCCGGCACGCCCGACATCCGGCAGCGACCAGCCGGCAGAAATTTGGATAGTTCCCCCTTTCACCGTTGACTTCCAGTTTGCCAACAGGCCAAAGGATTCCGTTGGTAATCTCGTTGCCAACCTGAATCAGATCCGGAGCAACGCCTGCCTGGGTTGCTTTGGTTAGGCAATCCTTAGTGAAGGAAAACACCGCTTCTGACATTTGATCAATGTCATAGCCCAGCCAGGCTTTGGGGATCATCTGTTTGCCAGGATCTGCCCAAAAATCACTGTAGTGGAAATCCAGCAACAGGCGGTAACCCTTGCTCTTTGCCAACTGCCCCAGACGGATGTAGGCATCAATATTGCAGCAGCCCGCCAAATATGGCTCTCCGTTAGAGCCATAAGGATCGTTCCAAACCCGGATGCGCATATACTCGACTCCATTGGCGCGGAAAGCATCCAACGGATCGATTTGCGTTTCACCGGAATAATATTTCGCACCGTGTTCCAGTTCATCCAGATAGGTTGAAACATCGATACCGAGGATCATTGCTCTCCTCCCTTGTGGGGTACAAAGGTAACGGGCTCATTATCTGCGCCGAAATCCACCACCCGCATCTGCATAGCACGATAACGAAACCTGGCCATTTCATTTAGCTGGAGCACCTTCTCTTCACTGCCGGAAAAGCTACAGCGAAGGCAGTAATACTCCTTCTTTTCTTCATCAAAGAACATATCGATGTCGATATCCCGCATAAAGCAGGAGGGACAGCGGAAATTTAATTTGCCTTTTGTAGCTTGAGCCATGTCCGAACCGCTCCTTTCGAGATAGATTTCTTCAGGGACAGATGATAAACCGGTGAGAAGGCAATCCCCTCTTCAGCCAGTGCGATGTCATTGTCGCCGCCCATCAGCACAGTGGTGCAGACATCGGGAATCTTGGCGTAGACCTGCTGGGCATTCTTCTGTTCCAGCTTTCTGCCGAAGTAGGAAAATGCCATCGACTGCTCATCAGCACCCAAGGTGATCTTCGACATATCTGCCTGATATTCCGTGGTGCCAAAAGCACCGGTGAAGTACTCCTCAAAGGTAACCGCATCCCCATCCAGGTCGCTCAGAATCCGCCGCTCAGTATGGATCACGCCCTCACCCTCAATAATGGTAAACACAGACTGGATCACGATGTCCTGGCCGCCCAAATGTAAGGTAACCGGATCAGTAGTGATCCTGACGCCGCCATCCACCTTATCATACACAGCCATCGTCCGGCACAGGCACAGATCGGCGCTCTCTCCTCGGAAGCTGACCTTGCAGGAGCGAACCGTGCCAGCACCGGCATAGTGGGTGAAGTAACCTGCACGGTAATTGATCTGAATTAGGTAGGGGTAAGAAGCATCATACACATTTTCCGTTCCGATACCTGTCTTTTGCGGGATTCTGGCAATGTAGGGCCGCAGATCAATCATTGCGCCACCCTGGTTAAAGTCAAAACAGGTGCGCATTGCAGGATCTGCATACCAGAAATAGGTTTTGTTGCTTCCGTAAAGGATGTCCTTCCACAGGGCGCACTCTCCCCGCTTATAATCCGGATGGCAGCTACGGTAGTAGTCAGCGAATTCGCTCATAGTCATATCTACCAGCTTGCCCTCCGCCTTCAGCTTGCCATAGTACTTCATACCGTCGTCATAAGACTTGGCAAGAAGCTCATAAGGCGCTTCCCAGCGACCCCGGCGGTTCAGCCAACCGGGACCGACAAACATCATATTGTAGCTATAGCCATCGTTGTACTTTGCCAGATGCCGGTACTGATCCACCAAATTGTAAAGATAAGGATACTCAAATTCCCCGTTATCGTTGTAGTAGATCATACCCCGCAGCACATTCTGAGGATGGGTTCCGAAATTGGAACCGTTGCCGTCGAAGCAGGCCATCAGATCCCGGGAAAGATGGGGAATGGCAACGATGCCACAGTCATCATCTGCGTCCGATGCCGGGCAATGGGAATTGACCTTGGACGGTATCCAGGGATTCCAGGGACCGCCGTCCATAAAGGTATACCAAGAGTTATTGCAGGTATGGTATGCTTTAGGACCTTCTTCCCAACAGGTGGCAACCGCACATTTGACACTGGGGTACTGTTTTTTAATGTAGTTAATGGTATAAGCATCCAGAAAATAGGAGCTTGTGGATTCCGGATAGAATCCAAATTTTTCATAGAATTTTCCGAAAACATCGTCGATGATCTCTTCTTTGGTTTTCTCATCAAACATCCAAATGCAGAAATCTTCTGTTTTGTATTTTGCTTTAAATTCAGGACAAGGCAAGCCCAA
>CAYVSU010000064.1:0-8400 GCA_964454215.1 uncultured Oscillospiraceae bacterium
ATACTGCTTCAGCTGCAGGTCAAAGCGGGCCTGCTTCTCATCCATATAGAACGAATAGTTACCGGAATAGAACTCAGCGTGACCATCCACGATCTCAATGACCCGTTGCGCGATCTGATCAATAAAATAACGGTCGTGGGAAATGGCAAGAACCGTTCCCTTAAAAGCTTTAATATAGCTTTCCAACCACTCGACACTGCGAAGATCCAAGTGGTTCGTGGGTTCATCCAGAAGTAAAATATCCGTTTTCTCCAGCAGCAAACGCGCAAGATTAACGCGGGTTTTTTCGCCGCCGGACAGACTGTCAAATTCCTGGGAACGCTGCTCACCAGATATACCAAGGCCGTTGCAGATCTTGTCCACTTCGACATCCATCTCATAGCCGCCGCCGGACTGAAACCGATTCACTAAAATATCATACTCACGCAGTTGTTCATCCGTAGTGCCTGCCGCCATTTGCTTTTCTATTTCTTCCATTTTCCGCTTTGTAGCAGTAACGGTGGCATAGGCTGTGCGTAACACATCCTCAACACGATAGCCTGCAGGGAAACTGGGAATCTGAGAAATGAGACCAATTTTTTTGTGAGGATTTATGAACACTTCACCGTCATCATAATCCATCTCACCGGTAAGAATTTTCAGTAAGGTGGTCTTGCCGCAACCATTTCGGCCAAGTATCGCCACCCGCTCCCCTTCCTGGATCTCAAAACTCAAATCATTCAGTAAATTCTCGCCTATGACAAAAAATTTTGTTAAACCTTTGACAGAAATATCAATCATTTTTCTACTCCAGGGATTCAACTATCTCCCTTAGTTCTTCTAATGAATACAGTAAATTCAGTACCTGTAACATAGCATTAGCACTCATATGCTCCGGCAAATTCAGCCTTTGCAGCAATTTTAGCCGTTTTGCAGAGGCGTTCAGCCCACCGGACAGACCCAGTGATACCATATCCAGTTTTGTGATTCCATGGGACACAGATTCTTCTTCGTCGGAAATAGTTGCTCCAGCCCTACGCAGAGCCTCCACAATGACTTCCGGGCGCATACCTTCCACACCCAGCTTCCCCTCTTTTCCGGGAGCGGATTTCCGACGCTCTTTCCCCTCCACATCCGGAATATATGCGTGCTTCAAATACTTCTCCGGTATCGCACCTTTCAGATGGTTTCGGATCACAAATCCAGCACCGTCCGCGTCAGTCAGCACGATCAATCCCCGCTTTTCAGCCACTTGACGCAGGAGGTCAAGTTGTTTTTTATCTTTGAAAATTCCAAATCCGGAAGTTTCCAGTATTGGCGCATCCACAATTTGACTGAGAGTATTTTTATCGTACCGTCCCTCAACTACAATAGCTTCCCGTACCTTAATCACGACGAGCCTCCTGTGCCAACTGTAACAAAAGCATTTCCAACAGTCTCTGGGGCTCATCATAAGATGTTTTCAGACGAATATCCGTTTCCAAAACCAATAGGCTGGCAGTGGCACAGAATTCTGCAGAGAAACGGCGGGCTGCATCCATCATTTTTCGTGCAGGATAATCTCTGATTCCCAGTAATTTCATCAACTCACCGTATGTTTTACCGTTATCACTCAGGGTTCTAGCCGCACTAATACGACGAAAATGCGAGCCTATTGCGCCCAAAATGACAACCGGTTCCTGCTGCATTTTCAACAATTGGTGCAGCTTTTGAAGAGCGCTACCATAATTTCCCTGACCGAGCAGATCCGTCATTTGGAATACCACAGCATCCAAAACAGGCTCTGTTACCGCGTCAATATCCGATTTTTTTATTATATCTGCACCGGAATATGCGCAAATCTTATTGATCTCCGCAGAAAGTGCAGACATTGTGCCACCGGTAATATCAATTAAATAGACACACAGGTCAGTAGATATCCGTTTCTGCTTCGCAAGAAAATGCCGGGAAATCCAAGCAACCAAATCCCGCTGGTCCTGCTTAGGGAATTCAATAATATCCGCGTTATCAGAAAAAACCTTCCATAGGTTAATTAGGCGCTTATCCGGTTTCCAGCCTACTGTCTCGTAGGTAAAGATAACCGTACAGTATTCCGGAATATCCGCCAGTACCTGAGCGAGCTTTTCACGCTCACCTTCCGGACGCTTAAACAGCTCTACATCGTCAACCTGAACCATAGTGAATTCTGCCATCATTGGAAGATTCTCCACTGCGTCTGCAAAGGACTGAATATCAAAGGTTTCATCATTGAATCGGTGATAATTGAAGGATTCAGTTAATTCATCTACCAGGAGCTTCTTGATCAGACTGAGGTAGTGCTGTAAAAGGAAAGTCTCCTCGCCGTGAAAAACATACAGATTTCCCAGGCACTTCCCTTTGATTGCGGTCTTCAGCCGTTGTAATCCGGTATTTTCTTCCTGTTTCATAGTCATTGCTTCACCCCCTGACAATGATGGTCCCTTGCTTGTCTGTACGCAAAATATGACAGTGATACTCTTCCAATCTTTTCAGTAACGCCGCAGCAGGATGTCCATACCGATTTCCCTCTCCCGCAGAGACAATCACCACCTGCGGCGTTGTTGCACGCAGCAATTTCTCACCTGTAGAATATGCGGATCCGTGATGGCCAGCGATCAGAACTTCCAATTCAGGAAGTTCATAGCGATCCATAAGCAAAGCCTCTCCAAGCATACCTCGGTCACCTGTTATCAGTATATCATAATTTTCAGGCTGGAACAAGACGCACATTGCGTATTCATTGCCGTCATCCGGCAATTCCGGCGCAAAAAGTGTAATTTTTGTTGTTCCAAATGTCAGGACTGTATCCTCCGTTACCGTAAACAAGGAACAATTTGTAACAGCAGATATTTGACCTTGGATATCCGCTTCATCGATCAAATTGGGGAGAAACACAGCAGAAGTATCGATTTGAGTCAGTAAGTATGGAATACCTCCCACGTGATCAACGTCATAATGTGTCAGCATAATTCCGTCCAGTTTATAGATTCCCTGGCTCATTAAAGTCTTCGCCGCAACGTCCGCCGCACCCGTATCGCTGTCGCCGCCGCAGTCCACCAAAAACGTCTTTCCCTCGGCCTGCAGTAAAATGCACTGACCCTGACCCACATTCAATACCGTAACCCTGTAATCATCCATTCGCGGTTCAGCCCAGCTGGCCAACACCGCAAGACATAATGTTACAAAGATACTGCAGCTGTAGATCAGTATTGGTTTCCGCTTGAGCAGAAGAACCACCGCCAGCATAACATATACACCGGCAAACCACACAACGATATAGTCGCTTTGCGTATATACTGCAGCAAAAGGGATCTGACTCAGTAATCCGGCAGTTCCTGTAATATAACGAATGGCAAATGTTGTCACCGCTGCGAAGATAGCAGAGATACCATGGCTGAAGAAGCTAACAATCAATGCAACTGCGCCCAAAATAAAGATATAGCTTACGACCCAAACCGTTAGCAGGTTTGTCAAAACACTGATCAAACTGATGGTATCAAAATAATACGCAACCAAAGGTGCTGTAAAGATGGATGCACTCAAACTAACGGATACCGAATTTACAAATCCTCGCTTAATGCGGGAAAGGATACCGCGCCCCAGCATATCTTGAAAGAACTTCCGTTCCTGCATCCAAATGCGGATCTTTCCGGATGCCAGCAATATACCAACCATACAGGCAACAGACAGCTGAAAACTCATCGAGATAACAACCATAGGGTTGACAAGCAGCATAACAATCACCGAAGCCGCAAGGGCGGTCGGCGAGTCAAATTCCTTGTTGAACATTAAGCCCAACAGCATTACACAGTGCATAATGCAGGCGCGGGTCACAGAGGGTGTAAAACCAACCATCGCCGCAAACAGGACCATAACCGGAATACCAATAATACCAGATAACCAGCGATTGCGGAAGGTAAGCACATACACAGCACCAAAAAGCACGGACATATGCAAACCAGAAACTGCAATGATATGGCTGATACCACTGACCTTGAAGGCTGTATTGGTAGCGTAGTCAATATCCACACGCTCACCAACCAGCAACGCTTTCAAAAATGCAGCAGCATCCGTGGAAAACAGATCGTCAATGCGATTTGATATTCCATCCTTCCATTCAACCGGAAGATATTGCAAAGGCACTTTTCCTGCAGGTGTCAGAGAAATTTCGCCTTTTTGGTAAGCAAGCAGGAATATACCTTGGCTGCGATGATAGGTTGGCTCCCGCTCGCCGCCGTTTGCTGTATATCGCAGCAAAAAGCTTCCGTGAAGAGTGTCACCAGGAGAAGCCTGAATCTCATCATTCAGATACAGTAAAACAGAATATCCTTTGCCTTCGTATATAACGTTCCCTTCCGCAACCCATCCGTAATCATTTTGGTAGCTGTAATCCGTGATCTCCACATCGGCAATTACCATCTTTCCATCCAAATACCGAGCAGATGACAAATAAACGGTATCATAAACCCAAAAGCAACCAAAACCAATCGCTGCAGCCAAATATATAGATGCCGGAATCCGCAAAAAACGCGCCCAACGACAGGCAATCAGGATAATTGCCGCACAAATTAAAAGCACAAGGGCGATCCTAAGGAAGCTTCCAATCCAGCCATAGGCGCAGCAAACAGCCGCACCTGCAAATCCAATGGCAAACCACATCAGCTTTCTCACAGAATCACCCTTTCTTGAAAAAGGCGCCGCCAGTGCGGCGGCGCCAAAACATTATTTCAGTTTAGAAGAAACATAATCATCTACCAGAGCAAGTGCGTTATCCACCTTTGTAACGTCCTTGCCGCCGCCCATTGCGGAATCAGGCTTACCACCGCCGCTGCCGCCGCAGGCTGTACATACCTGGCGAACCAGATCGCCGGCCTTGATACCCTTTGCGATGGCATCCTTACCGCAGACTGCCAAGAATGTAATCTTCTCTCCGTTGATGCTGGCAAGAACAGCAACTACAGAAGCGTCCTTATCCCGAAGCATATCGCCCATCTGACGCAGCTTATTGGCATCAGCATCCGGAACTGTCACGGTCAACACCTTCAAGCCGCAGATCTCGTGGGCACCAAAGAGGATTCGATCGGTCTCACCGGAGGCCTCCTTAGCCTTATAGGCCTCAACGGCCTTCTTCAGGTTCTTGATCTCCTCGATCTGGCTTTCCAGTTTTGCTGCCAGTTCTGCCGGCTTCGTCTTCAGTGTGGCACAGGCATCGTAAATCCGCTGACGGGTCCGATCCATCTCCGCAAGACTTTCCTTGCCGGTGATAGCCTCAATACGGCGAACACCAGAGGCAACAGAATACTCACTCTCGATACGGAAAGGACCAACTTTTGCAGTATTATCCAGGTGGGTGCCGCCGCAAAGTTCGATGGAATATCCGCCCATATTGACAACACGGACAGTATCGCCGTATTTTTCACTAAAGAGAGCTGTTGCGCCCATTTCCTTGGCAGCATCAATGCTCATCTCCCGGATATCAATGCCGTAGCCTTCTAAAACTGCTGCCTGTACCAAGGCGTCAACCTTTGCAATCTCTTCCGCAGTCATTGCAGAATAGTGGGTGAAGTCAAATCGCAGACGATCCGGCTCCACAAGCGAACCAGCCTGATGCACGTGATCGCCCAAAACGCTTTGCAGCGCCTTCTGCAACAGGTGAGTCGCGGAGTGGGCACGCATAATGGCCTTGCGGCGTTCCACATCAATGGCAGCGAGCACCACATCATCCACCTTTATGGTACCGGTGTTCAGTTTACCGTAGTGCAGATACTTACCAGCCTTATCCTTCTGAACGTTGTTAACGGCAAAGCGGCTGTCGCCAACCAGTATATGACCATGGTCAGCCACCTGTCCACCCATTTCCGCATAGAAAGGCGTCTTGTCCAGTACGATAATGCCGCTCTCGCCGCCGGCGATGGAACCGGTGACTTCTTCACCGACGCAAACCGCCAACACTTTAGCCTCGCTGTTATTTACATAGTAACCAAGGAATTCCGTGGGAGTGTTGTCAAGGCCAAAATCAATGCCAGCCCAGCCCAAGTCACCAAACTTTTTGCGGTCTTCGCGGGCACGGACACGCTGCTCTTCCCGCAGACGGTTGTATTCCTCCATATTGATAGTCATATCCTCATCTTCCACCATTTCGGCGGTCAGATCGATCGGGAAGCCGTAGGTATCCGCCAACAAGAATGCATCTGCGCCAGAGAAAACCGTCTTGTTATCAGCCTTATGCTCTGCAAGCTTGGCGTTGTAGATCTGCATACCCGTGTCTATCGTACGGGCGAAGTTTTCTTCCTCCACCTTAACGACCTTAGTAATGTATGCGGCACGCTCACGCAGGTAGGCGTAATGCACCTCATTTTCCTGTACAACCGTTTCAACCACCTCAAACAGGAAGGGCTTATTGACACCTAAAAGCTTTCCGTGACGTGCGGCACGGCGCAGCAGACGGCGCAAAACATAGCCGCGACCTTCGTTACTGGGCAAAACGCCGTCAGCGATCATAAATGTGGACGCACGGATATGGTCAGTGATGACACGCAGAGAAACGTCAGTCTTATAGCTTTGTCCGTAACTTGCTCCGGTCAGATTTGTGACGTGGTTGGTAATGTTCATAACAGTGTCTACGTCGAACAAGGAGCCAACATTCTGGCAGACACAGGCCAACCGTTCCAGGCCCATACCTGTATCAATATTCTTTTGTACCAGCTCAGTATAATTGCCGTTTCCGTCATTATCAAACTGGGAGAAAACATTATTCCAGACTTCCATAAAACGGTCGCAGTCGCAGCCAGGACGGCAGTCAGGCTTACCGCAACCAAATTCCTCGCCACGGTCATAGTGGATCTCAGAACAAGGACCGCAGGGACCGGCGCCGTGTTCCCAAAAGTTATCCTTCTTACCCAAGCGGGTCATCCGTTCCTCAGGAATGCCGATGACCTTAGTCCAGATGTCCCAGGCTTCATCGTCGTTTTCATAAACGGTAGGATACATTTTTTCAGCTTCCAGGCCCACCCACTCGGGAGAAGTCAGGAACTCCCAGCTCCACTTCAAGGATTCCTCCTTAAAGTAATCACCAAAGGAAAAGTTACCCAACATCTCAAAATAAGTGCCGTGGCGGGCGGTTTTGCCGATATTCTCAATATCGCCGGTTCGGATGCACTTCTGACATGTGCAAACACGGCGACGGGGCGGCTCAACCTCACCCTTGAAATAGGGCTTCATAGGTGCCATACCGGAGTTGATCAGCAGCAGGGACTTATCATTTTGGGGAATCAGGGAGAAACTAGGTAAGCGCAGATGGTTCTTGCTTTCAAAGAATTTCAGAAACATCTCTCGCAGGTCATTCAGACCGTGGGGTTTATGGCTCATTGGAATTACCTCCGAAAATAATATACTTGCAAAAATATACGTCGCCCCTACAAAAATAGGGGCGACGTTAAAATCGCGGTACCACCCTAATTTATCCGCTATGCGGACATCTTAGACGCTCTGTAACGGGAGCTCCCGTCCCGGTCATCCCGGGCGACGCAGGAAGTGGCTGGCGGGGAAGTATCGTCGGGGGCTCTCACCACTCCCCCATCGCTGAAACGAACATCATCCGCTTGGTTTCCGCATAGTCTTTGCATATCGCAGTTATTTTACCACAAACTTGGAAATTGTCAATGGATTTTCAAAAAAGCCCAAAGAAAATCAAATATTTTCCTCCAACCAGGCTTTCATTGACAGTCTGCCTTCTTCCGTCATTGGAAAATCCGCCTCCCCTTCGATCTCGCTCTTTTCGTAGCAAAAAGGACCGTGCCAAAATTCTGCGTGGATAGAGCTTTTTGCAAAGTCAACTTCCTTAGCTGTCGCCATCACCACATTGGGCTTTGCTTTAAAACGGAACGCACCGCAGGATCCGGTAAACTCATTATTGGCATCGAACCAATGAAGCACCGGCAGAAAGATTTTCTCTTCCATTATTCCTCCGTCAGAGCCTCCATTTCGTCAAGCAGCTCACCGAACAGTTCCAGTGCCTGGCTCACAGGATCGGGAGAGGTCATATCCACGCCGGCGCCCTTCAAAAGGTCGATGGGGCTCTTGGAGCAGCCACCGGACAGGAAACCCAAGTAGTCCTTAACGGCACTCTCGCCCTCTTTCAGGATTCGACGGGACAATGCAATGGCCGCAGAGTAACCGGTTGCGTACTGGAAGACATAGTAGTTCATATAGAAGTGCGGGATTCTTGCCCACTCCACAGCGATCCGGTCATCAACCACCATATCGGGACCGAAGTACATTTCATTCAAACGCCTATATTCCGCACACAGAACGTCTGCTGTCAGCGTCTTGCCCTCTGCCACCATTCTGCCGATGTTCAGCTCGAACTCGGCAAACATTGTCTGGCGGTACAGCGTACCCTTA
>CAYVSU010000065.1:0-8312 GCA_964454215.1 uncultured Oscillospiraceae bacterium
AGAAAGAGGTGAACAAAATGAAGGAAGGTATCCATCCCAAGTACGAACAGACCACTATCCGCTGTGCATGTGGCAACACTTTTACCACTGGTTCTACCAAGAAGGACATTCGTGTTGAGATCTGCTCCAAGTGCCACCCTTTCTATACCGGCAAGCAGAAGCTGGTTGACACCGGTGGACGTGTTGACCGTTTCAACAAGAGATTCGGCATTAAGTAAAAGTAAGTCCGCACTACGGCAACGTGGTGCGGACTTTTTTGTTGCCTGCACTGCGGTGGATGTGGTATAATGAATCCAATAATGGATTATTAATTTGCCGCAGGTTATGGAGGATCTATGGAAGATATTTTAGAATACAAAGTGCAGGAGCGTGCTGTCCTGGTGGGACTGAACGCAGATTGCTTTACAAAAGAACAAACAGCGACCGATGAAACCTTGGAGGAATTGGAAGCGCTGCTGGAAACAGTAGGCGGCTTTTGTACCGGAAAAATTTTGCAGAACCGGCATACCCCTGATTCCCACAGCTTTATTGGCGAGGGTAAGGCCCAGGAAGTGCGTATGTTGGTGGAAGCTACAGCTTCCACAATGGTTGTCTTCGATAACGAGCTTTCCCCGGGAAATATCCGTGCGCTGGAAGAAATCGTTGGCGTCACTGTTTTGGACCGCAGCGCCTTGATCCTGGATATTTTTGCGCAAAGGGCAAAGACCAAAGAGGGTAGATTGCAGGTGGAGCTGGCTCAGTATCAGTATTTGCTGCCCAGACTCTCCGGTATGGGAAAGAGTCTTTCGCGGCAAGGTGGCGGTATTGGTACTCGGGGTCCAGGCGAAACCAAGCTGGAGAGCGACCGGCGGCATATCCGGGAGCGGATCGCCCGGCTTCAGGATGAACTGGAGCAGGTGCGCCATGTACGTGCGGTCCAGCGGGAGCGGAGAATGAAAAACTCTGTTCCGGTGGTGGCCATCGTCGGTTACACCAATGCCGGCAAGTCCACATTGCTGAACCGGCTGACGGATGCCGGCATTCCTGCCAATAACCGTCTGTTTGATACTTTGGATACCACATCCCGCCAGCTGACGGTTTCCGACAATCTGGATGTTATTTTGACAGATACCGTTGGTTTTATTGCCAAACTGCCACACCATCTTGTCAACGCGTTCCACGCTACATTGGAGGAACTGGAATACGCGGATCTGCTGCTCCATATTATCGATTCTGCCGATCCCAATCGGGAGGAGCATATCGGCGTTGTGGATAAGCTGATCAGCAAGCTTGCGAAGCCCGGCACACCGGTGTTGCAGTGCTATAATAAGGCTGATTTGGTGTCCAGGGAGGATATTCCCACCGGGGAAGATAAAGTTGCCGTTTCTGCCGCCAAGGGTACAGGGGTGGAAAATTTGCTTTCTGCCATTGAAAAGGCGCTGGGATACAGCCGCCATCACATCATTGTGACTCTGCCGTACAGTATGGGCGGCCTTGTGGAGACCCTGCACAGCAGTGCAAAGGTACTGCATGTGGACTATACCGGCGAGGGAATCGTAGTGGAGACCGTTGTTGACCCCATTTTGTACGGAAGGTTGAAGGAATATATTACAAGGGAGTGCTGAGACCTTGGAGGAATATCTGGTACCCACCGGATTCGGTGAAGACGAATTTATAGAGAAAAAATCCCGCTTCATCGGCAGAGTTTGGCTGGTGGAAACCGAGGAAGAGGCTCTCGCAAAGATTCAGGAAATGAAGAAGCAGCACTATGATGCCACCCATAACTGCTGGGCGTACATTATAAAGAATGGTGCGGTACGGTTTTCTGACGATGGTGAGCCTGGCGGAACTGCCGGTATGCCTATGCTGCAGGTACTGCAGCGGGAGGGACTTTACAATATTGTCTGCGTGGTAACCCGGTATTTTGGCGGCATTCTTTTAGGTGCCGGCGGTTTGGTCCGGGCCTATACAAAGGGTGCCAAGATCGCCGTGGACGCCGCAGGAAAAAGTATCAAGCGGGTCTGGTCTGTGCTGTACCTGCCTTGCCCGTACAGCTATTATGAACGCGTAAAACTGGAGGTTGCCGCATTTGGTGGCATTATTCGCAACACGGAATTTGCCTCGGAAGTAGAAATGGAAATTCTGTTGCCTGAAGGGCAAACGGAAGCCTTTTTGACCCGACTGACAGATATGTCTGCCGCCACCGTGGAAGCAATGGAAACCGGCAAGGAGTACCGTGCTTTTCCGGTTGGATAAATGCTGATAAAAAAGTTTTTATTTATTGGCAAAATACAAGAATATATGATATAATAAATTGCTCAGAAAGGAGGGGACAAGTCTATGGCGTTTCCCGCATCATTCATAGATGAACTGGTACAGCGTAATCCCATTGAGGATGTGGTTGGTCAGCACGTGCAGCTAAAGCGCAGCGGCTCCAATTTGTTCGGACTTTGCCCCTTCCACGGGGAAAAGACCGCATCTTTTTCCGTCAATCCCGATAAGGGTATCTACTACTGCTTTGGCTGCCACAAAGGCGGCGGCGTTGTGAATTTCCAGATGGAAATTGAGGGCTTAAGTTACCCCGATGCTGTCCGTGCTCTGGCGAAGCGGGTGGGGCTCGATGTGCCGGAGGACGAGCAGTATCAGTCCCGCTATCGCGCTCAGGAGCGGCTTTGGGCCCTCCATAAAGAAGCAGCCCGGTTTTTCCACAGTCAGCTTTATGCACCCACGGGGAAAGCAGCACTGGAGTACGCCTTGGGGCGGGGAATGAGCAAATCCATTCTGACTACCTTTGGTGTTGGCTACGCGCCTGATAGCTGGGATACTATGACCAGGGCTATGAAAGCCAAGGGCTACACCGAGCAGGAGTTGAAAGACTCCGGTCTTGTGACTGTGTCTCAGAAAAACGGCAATCTGTTTGACCGTTTTCGGGACAGGCTGATGTTCCCCATCATCGATGTCCGCGGCAATGTCATCGGCTTTGGTGGTCGCATCATCAAAAATGATCCCAATGCGGCTAAGTACCTCAATTCTCCGGAAACCATTATTTTCAACAAGCGCAAGAATCTGTTTGGTTTGAACCTGGCGAAAAAGAGCAAGCAGGGACACCTGATCTTGGTGGAGGGCAATATCGATGTGGTGACGCTTCACCAGTACGGTTTCGACAACGCCATTGCCTCCCTTGGTACCAGCCTCACTGAGGAACAGGCGGCGCTGATGACTCGCTATGCTGATCAGATCGTACTGATTTATGATGCCGACAAGGCGGGGCAGAACGCCACACAGCGGGCGATCCCTATTTTGGAGCGAGCCGGCCTGCAGGTTAAGGTGCTACAGATCCGGGATGCCAAGGATCCGGACGAATTTCTAAAGAAGTTCGGTGCCGATAAGTTTAAGCTCTTGCTGCAGGGCTCTGCCAACCGGGTAGAATATCAGCTGAATGCGATTCGGCAGAAGTATGACCTGCGGGATGACGATCAGAAAGTCAAGTATTTGCAGGAATCTGCGGATCTGATTGCCAGCCTCCACAGCCCTGTACAGCAGGAAGTTTACGGTCACCGGGTGGCAGAGGAAGCCAAGATCAGCTTTGATGCAATGAAGATGGAAGTGTCAAAAGCGCTTAAGCGCAGAATCAATAGAGAAAAGAAACGGCAGGAGGCCGTTGATTTGGCTCCCGCCAAGGCGCTGCAGCCTAAGAGCCGCACCATCCGGTATGATAATATGAAGTCCGCTATGGCGGAGGAAGGTGTTCTGGCATTGATTTTTCGGGAGCCGGCATTGCTCGCGCAGGCTGACAACCTGGATGCGTCAGAATTTTCTGCGTCGCTGCTGGGAAATGTGTTTGGTCAACTGAAGAAGCGGTATCAAAAGGGGCTGGAAGTGTCTATTGGGGTGTTGGAAGACCTGTCCGGGGAGGAAATGAGCCATATTGCCGGCATTTTACAGCGGCAGCAGGGGCCTGTAAACGAGCAGGCGTTTGCCGACTGTGTCCGCATTATCAAGGCGGAGTGCGCAGCATCTGCTGTTACGACAGAAGACGATCTGCTTGCCTATCAGAACAAGCTGAAAGAAAGAAAAGGAATCAAAGCATGACATCTGAACTGCTGACAAAACAAAATGAGATCCTGCCCGGTGGGGAAGATGATGTGCGTCAGTACCTTCACGAGATCCATCAGTATCCCAGGCTCTCCGTGCAGGAGGAGCAGGAACTGGCACGCCGTTGCGCGGAAGGAGACGAAGAGGCTATCCGTACGATGGTCAACTCCAACCTGCGGCTGGTAGTGTCCGTTGCCAGGGAATATATGGGCCGCGGCGCACCTTTGATGGATCTGATCCAGGAAGGCAGTATCGGACTTTTGACAGCGGCAAAGAAATTTGACTATACATTGGAATTTCGCTTTTCTACTTATGCGACCAAATGGATCCGGCAGGGAATTTCCCGGTATTTGGCAAACCACGGTATGATCCGGGTACCTGTCCACACTGCGGATCGGATTCGCAAGATAGCGGCTGCCAGAGAAGATCTGCTGCGACAAAACGGTACAGAGCCTACGGTGGAGGTCTTGGCACGGCATTGCGATCTGCCGGAGAATAAAGTGCGTCAGTATTTGCGTTATCAGTCTGACATTTACTCTTTGGATGCACCGGCCGGAGATGAAGACAGTATACTGGGCCACTTTGTGGAGGATCAGCGATCTCCGCAGCCTTATGAGGAAATGGTTCGCCAGGAGCTGAATCAGACAGTCAATGCCCTAATCAGTTCCCTGACAGAACGCCAGCAGCAGATTTTGCGATTGCATTTTGGTATGGATGACGGCATTTGTCTTTCCCTGGGTGAGATTGGCAAAATGTTAGGTATCTCCAAAGAGAGGGCGCGGCAGATTGAACGCCAAGCCATCGTCCGGCTGCAAGAGCTGGGGGTGAGTATGGGATTGGAGGACTTTTTGGAATGAATCAATGGGAATTTGCTTTTGAAGCATCCCCTTGGGAAACGGTTTTGGATGGGGTTACCGTCGGCGGCAAGCTATCGGCTGCCCGTTTTGTGGCGCTGATGGAACAGGAGTCGGAGGAAAGCCTGGATGATGCGCTGCTGATTTTGGAGCAGAAAAAGATTCTTCTGGATATTTCTGACCTCCCTGCAATACAAGCCTCCGGTGAGATGGCGCTCCGCTTGCGTCGTGAGGCGCAGTTGGTCAAAGAGAAAAAACTGCTTTACGGCTTGGAGGAAAATGATCC
Source organism: uncultured Oscillospiraceae bacterium (assembly GCA_964454215.1). GTDB lineage: Bacteria > Bacillota > Clostridia > Oscillospirales > Oscillospiraceae > Faecousia. The sequence continues at coordinate 5,215 of CAYVSU010000065.1, forward strand.
TCTGCGGCTGTATTTGGAGGAAGTTTCAGCCATCCCTGCTTGCGGCGATGTCCAAATTTTGGCTGAAAAGCTTCTTGCCGGTGATGAAAACGCATCGCAGCAGCTGGTGAACCGGATGCTTGGTACCGTGGTAGAAAAAGCTTTTTCGCTTGCAGGCAAAGGTGTTTTGCTGATGGACCTGATCCAGGATGGCGGCCTTGCCCTGTGGCAAGGGATTTTGGAATACACCGGCGGCGATCTTGAAGCCCATTGTGCAGGCTATATTGAAAGAACCATGGCGAAAACCGTGACATTGCAGGCAAAAGCCAGCGGTATCGGACAGAAGATGCGGCAGGCAATGGAAGATTATCGGGCTGTGGATCAGCGGCTTTTGAGCGAATTGGGTAGAAACCCAACAATGGAAGAAATTGCTGAGGGCTTGCATATGACGCTGGAAGAAACAGTAGCTGTTGCGGAAATGATGCAGTCGGCACAGCTCGTGCACCGTGCCCGCATAGAAAACGCACCGAAGGAACAGTCGCCGGAAGACGATCAGGCAGTGGAGGACACGGCATATTTCCAGATACGTCAAAAGGTTCAGGAACTCTTAAGCGATCTGGATGAGAGGTCTGCAAAATTGCTGACATTGCGGTTTGGTCTGGAGGGCGGCTTGCCTCTATCACCGGCGGATGTAGGTAAGCGGTTGGGAATGACTGCAGAGGAAGTGGTGGCAGCTGAAGCTGCAGCCCTTTCGAAATTGAGAAACGGTTAATATACGAAAAGAGGAAACATTATGGCAAAAACCTATTCTGTCGCCATCGACGGACCTGCCGGTGCAGGTAAAAGTACCATAGCCAAGCGCCTAGCCAAAGAGTTGGGATATCACTATGTGGATACCGGTGCGATTTACCGTACTGTTGCATATTTTCTGGATCTGTGGGGCATCAGTCCCAAGGATGTGGATGGCGTGGAGCGTTACATCGACGAACTTACCATCGGTATTGAATACGACGCAGACGGCTTGCAGCATATGATTATGAACGGTATGGATGTCACCAATGATATCCGCACCCAGGACATTTCTCAAAAGGCTTCCCTTGTGTCTGCCCACGCGGTGGTTCGGGAAGTACTGCTGGATATGCAGCGGGATGTGGCAAAGGAACACAATGTGATTATGGATGGCCGGGATATCGGAACCGTGGTCCTTCCCAATGCGGACGTGAAGATTTTCCTCACCGCTTCAGCGGAAGTGCGCGCTAAACGCCGCACCGACGAACTGACCGCCAAGGGTCAGAAAGCAAACTATCATCAGATTCTTAAGGAGATCCAGCAACGGGACTATCAGGATACCCACAGGCAGATCGCCCCGCTGGAGATGGCAAGAGATTCCATCAAAGTGGACACTTCCGAATTAGATATTGACGGCGTTGTGGATACGATCCGGCAGATCGTTAGAAAGAAGATCCCCGTATGAGTGTTAAAGTAGCGGAAAGCGCAGGATTTTGCTTTGGTGTCAGCCGCGCGGTGGAAACGGTGGAAAAGGCAACGGTGGAAGGCAGGCGTGTGGTGACACTGGGTCCTATCATCCATAATCGCCACGTGGTAAGCCAATTTGATCAAATGGGTGTCCGGGTCATTGATCGCCCCGAGGATGCCACGCCGGATATGACAGTGATCATTCGCTCCCACGGTGTGAGCCGACAGGTCTGTCAGGTTTTGGAAAAGCAGGGCGCACAGGTGATGGACGCTACCTGTCCGTTTGTCAAGCGGATACACGCAATTGTAGAAAAAGCAGAGGCAGAGGGGAGGCTTCCGGTGATCATCGGTTCCCGAAGCCACCCTGAAGTGATAGGAATTGCCGGTTGGTGCAGCGACTGCCGGATCTTTGAAAATGCGGAAGAACTGGAAAATTGGGCACTCAGCGGTCAAATTGCGGCAGAAACACCCATCAGTATGGTCTGTCAGACCACTTCAACGGAAAACTCTTGGAAAAAAAGTGTCCAAATTGCAAAAAAACAGTTTACTAACTTGAAAATCTTTGATACAATATGCAGAGCGACGGAATTTCGGCAGAAGGAAGCTGCAAGCTTGAGTGCTGTCAGCGACGCAATGGTGGTAGTTGGTGATGGAAAAAGTGCCAATACCGGTCATTTAGCGGCGATCTGTCGGGAGCATTGTGAAAAAGTGATTTTGGTGGACAACGCGTCTGAACTGAGATCGGACTTTTTTGACGGTGCAATTGAAGTTGGAATCACTGCCGGTGCATCCACACCGGCGTGGATAATAAAGGAGGTCAACAAGACTATGAGTGAAATTATCAATGCTGATGCTGTACAGGAGGAAAACTTTGCAGAACTTCTGGAACAGTCCATCAAGACTTTAAATACAGGAGATAAGGTTCTTGGAATCGTTACCGGCATCGGCAACACCGAAGTCCAGGTGGATCTGGGCACAAAACACGCCGGCTACATTCCCTATGATGAAGTCAGCGCCGATCCTTCTGTGAAGCCTGAGGACATTCTGAAGGTTGGCGACGAGATCGAAGTGTTCGTTGTTCGCGTCAACGACCAGGAAGGCACTGTGCAGCTGAGCAAGAAGAAACTGGACGGCCTGAAAATTTGGGACGATATGGCCGCCTATGTTGAGGACAAGGCCACTGTGGAAGGTGTTATCACCGAAGAGAACAAGGGCGGCCTGGTTGCAACAGTTAAGGGCATTCGTGTGTTCATTCCCGCTTCTCAGTCTGGCATTGCCAAGGGCGGCGATATGACCGGCCAGGTTGGCAAGGCGGTTAAGCTGAAGATTACTGAGGTCAACCGTGCTCGCCGCCGTGTTATCGGCTCTATCCGTGCTGTTAACTCCGAAGAGCGGAAGGCAAACCAGGAGAAGCTTTGGACTGAGATCGAGGAAGGCAAGAAATACCACGGCACCGTCAAGTCTCTGACTGCATACGGCGCATTTGTGGATATCGGTGGTGTGGACGGCATGGTCCATGTTTCCGAGCTGAGCTGGAACCGTATCAAGACTCCCGCCGACGTTCTGAAGGTCGGCGACGAGATTGATGTTTATGTCATCTCCTTCGATCGCGAGAAGCACAAGATCTCTCTGGGCTACAAGAC
>CAYVSU010000066.1:0-8270 GCA_964454215.1 uncultured Oscillospiraceae bacterium
AAGCTGATGAAGCTGGGAAAGACCAAATCGGTCAGCGTTTTCGATGATCAAAGTATTTGCGTTGGGAATATCCAAGCCGGTTTCGATAATGGTGGTGCAGACCAAAACTTGAATTTCGCCGTCGGCCATAGCACGCATTACATCGCCCAAAGCATCCTCGCCCATCTGTCCGTGAGCAACGGCAACAGAAAGACCGGGAATCCGTCTTCGCAGAGCGCCGGCACACTGGTCGATGGTCTCTACGCGATTGTGAAGGAAATAAACCTGACCGCCCCGCTCCACTTCCCGGCGAATGGCATCGTCCAAAATGGCATTATTGTGTTCCATTACAAAGGTTTGAACGGGATATCGGTCAGCAGGGGGGATCTCGATTGTGGACATATCCCGGATGCCGGAAAGCGCCATATTTAAGGTTCTGGGGATGGGTGTGGCGGACAGAGTCAGGACATCCACGCCCTTGGAGATCTCTTTCAATCGCTCCTTGTGACTAACGCCGAACCGCTGTTCTTCGTCTACAATCAAAAGGCCCAGATCCTTGAAGACAACGGTTTTTTGCAGCAGCTTATGGGTGCCGATGATCAGATCTACACTGCCGCTGCGAAGATTTTGCAGTGTGCGTTTTTGTTCTGTGGGAGAGCGGAAACGGCTTAATACATCAATATTGACGGGAAATCCACGGAATCGGGCAACGGCGGTTTGATAATGCTGCTGGGCGAGAACAGTGGTGGGTACCAAAATGGCGGCCTGTTTGCCGTCCATAATCGCCTTCATCACTGCACGCATCGCGACTTCTGTTTTGCCAAAGCCAACATCGCCACACAGTAGCCGGTCCATAGGAATGGGGGATTCCATATCCCCTTTGATCTCTGCGATGCAGCGGAGCTGGTCGTCTGTTTCCGGATAAGGAAAATTATCTTCAAACTCCTTTTGCCACGGTGAGTCCGCAGAGAAGGGAAAACCCTCCTGCCGTTTCCGGGCTGCGTAGAGCTGGATCAACTCGCCAGCCATATCCTTAGCGGCTTTTCTGGCTTTGGTCTTTGTTTTCTGCCAGGCATCAGAGCCGATCTTATTCAGGCGGATATTGCTGTCTTCACCGCCGCCAATATATTTGCTGACCATATCCAACTGGGTGGCGGGGACAAACAGAACATCACTGCCTTGATAGGCAATCTTCACATAGTCTTTCACAGCGCCGTCAACTTTGATCTGTTCCATAGCCATAAAGCGGCCAATGCCGTAGTTCTCGTGAACCACAAGGTCACCTGGGGTCAGATCCGTAAAGGAGTTCAACTTTTGCCGGTTGGTGGCAGATTTCTTCGCCTTGCGTTTCGGTTCTCCCCGGCTGATGAGTTGTCCTTCCGTTAAGACAGCCAGCTTCTGATCCGGATATTCCATTCCGTATGGCAAGGTGCCCTCAGTCAGCAGAATCTGACCGGGTTGAGGAAGAACGTTCAGTGGTATACAGATCAGACCGGAAAGATTTTTGCTGCCAAGCATTTCCTGCAGCAGCTCTGCACGGCGGCGGGTACCGCAAAGAACAAGGCAGGAAAAATCCATCCGCTGATAATGGGCAAGATCTGCTGCGGCAGTATCCATACTGCCGCCATAGCCGGGAAGCTGCTTAGCAATTATTGGCAGCAAATGCTTTGGCCGGTTGCTGTCCGGATAGGAAGTACCGCCAAAAGCGTCAAAATAGGCGATGGTACGATTTTTCAGCCGGGTGCAGAAGTCTTCCCATTGACATACATAGTCGCACAGCTCGCCGGCGACCAGTCCGCCTTGCAGCAGACTATCCAGCTGCATTCCAATGGCTTCTGTCCGGGTTCGGGCGGCTCGTTTTAAGCTGCTCTGATCGCAGAGAATCCAGATGGCGTTGGCAGGAATATAATCTAACGCAGTGGCAAATTCCGGATAAATCAAAGCCATATATCGATCAGATGCGGGGTTTTGCAAGCCGTTTTCATATTTTTCAAGATCTTTTTCCAGCGTCTTGATCAGCGCTTCATTGATGTTTTTTCGACGCTTTTGCCGGGTGATCAGATACTGGATATCACGGATCAGGCCTGAAAGACCTTCCGGGTGCAGCCGGGGCTGTGTCTCACCCACAGGCAGGACCACAATGCTGTCTATGTTTTCGGTCCGGCGCTGGGTGTCCGGATCAAAATAACCCATAGCGTCCAGTTCTTCGCCAAAAAACTCAGCACGGACCGGACGGTCGGCGGCGGGAGAGAAAATGTCCACAATGCCGCCTCGCACGGCAAACTGTCCGGGTCCTTCCACCATCGTGCAGCGGCTGTAACCGGAACCGGAGAGCCGCGTGATCAGATCCTCAATTACGTATTCTTTTCCAACCTCCAGGGAAAAAGCAGCGCATTGCAGAATCTGGGGCGGCATTGTACGCTGGCTCAGCGCTTCCCAGCTCATAATCTGCAGGCTGACTGTGCCCCGTTTCAGGTCGTAAAGCTGCCGCAACCGCTGCTGCTCCCAACTGCGGGAGACCACGGCGGTATCGTAAAGCGTCAACTCCCGGGAGGGAAGAACTGGAACCGTTTCGCCCGTAAAGGCCTTCAGTTCTTCCTGCAGCCGCTTTGCTGCCATATCATCCTGGCAGAGTATGACCATCGGCGCAGCGCTATCCTGCCGCAGTCCGGCAATCATATGGCTGCGGCAAATCTGTCCGGTGCCAGTAACAGCGGCGCTTTCTCCTCTGGAAAGAGCGCTGAGTAAAGTGCGATATTCCGGCATCCTCTGCAGCAGATGCAAAAGAGGGTTCATATACTCGCCTCCATAACGGGATTTTGGTTCTTTTTTCTCCACGTAACAATGCGGAAAGGGAGAAAATACCCCCCTTTCCGTGGTGTTTTTACAGAATTCAACTTTGACCGCCATTATAACGGTTTGCAGCTTCCTGGATGCCGTGGTCAATGATGCATAACGCGGCATCTGCGGCCCTGTCCAGTGCAGATACCAAAGCCTTCTCTTCCTGGGCTGAGAATGTGGAAAGTACGTGATCGGCCAAGTCTTGCTCCGGGTGCACTTTTGCGCCCACACCGATCTTTACTCTGGGAAATTCCTGACTGCCGATTTCGGAAATAATAGACTTGATGCCGTTATGTCCGCCGGCGGAACCGTTGCCGCGGATGCGGAGACGGCCGGGAACCAAGGAAATATCGTCAAACATCACAATGATCCGATGCGGTGGAACCTGAAAATAGGCACTGAGCCGCAGAACAGATCTGCCGGACAGATTCATATAGGTCAGCGGTTTCAAAAGCAAAAGTTTTTTGCCGTTGTAATTTGTCTGACCGTAAAGCCCCTGAAATTTTCCTTTATCTACCTTGCAGCCTAACTTGTCGGCCAAAATATCCAGTGCGCGGAAACCGCAGTTATGGCGGGTCTTTTCATACTCCTTGCCCGGATTTCCCAAACCGACAATGAGCCATACTTCGTTGTTTTTTCGGAACACGGCTTAGAACAGGTCAGCGATGGAGGTACCACCGTGAACATGGGCAATCGCCCGGGCGAAAATGGGAGCGACATCCAACGACTTGATCTTGCCACTGGGGGTGTTTGCGGTCAGAGGAATGGTATTATGGACAACAACTTCCTTGATGGGGCTCTCCTCAATGCGGTCAAAGGCAGGGCCGGAAAGAACACCGTGGGTGGCGCAGGCGTATACTTCCTTCGCACCACCGATCTCTACCAGGGCCTTGGCAGCATTGCACAGGGAGCCGGCGGTATCGATCATATCGTCAAACAGAATGCAGGTCTTGCCACGGACATCGCCGATGACGTTCATAACCTCACAGACATTGGCCTTCTTACGGCGCTTGTCCACGATGGCCAGACCCATATGAACCTTGGCGGCAAAGGCCCGGGCACGGGCAACGGAGCCGACATCGGGAGAAACAACGACGAAATCATCGTGGTTGTATTGATCCTCGGGGAATTTTTCCAGATAATATTTTACAAAAGTGGGATTGCCCAGCAGATGATCCACAGGAATATCAAAGAAACCCTGGATCTGCGAGGCGTGCAGATCCATAGTCAGGATTCGGTCTGCACCGGCGGCAGTAAGCATATTGGCGACTAATTTTGCGGAGATGGGATCGCGGCTCTTTGCCTTGCGGTCCTGACGGGCATAGCCAAAGTAGGGGACAACGGCAGTGATCCGGCCTGCAGATGCACGGCGGCATGCGTCGATCATAACAAGCAGCTCCATCAAACGGTCGTTAACGGGTTTGCAGGTGGACTGAACCAGGAAAACGTCAGCACCACGGACGGTTTCATAAAGAGAAACGGAAACTTCACCGTCTGCAAAAGTTTTAACCTCGCCGTTACCCAGCTCGATGCCCAGCTCTTTGCAGATGGTTTTCGCAAACTCCGGATTGGAGTTGCCGCTGAATACCTTGATGTTTTCGCCGTACGCAATCATCGGGAAATACCTCACTTTTTTCTGTATTCTGTTCGTACCCTGTATTGGGCGCATAGTCAAAGGTATTATAGCACCAAGCTAAAACAAATTCAACACCCGAAAGAAAAAATTAGGAGTATTTTCCTGCGCCTCTGGAATCGCCGTTGCATAATCGTTTATTTGGTGCTATAATTTAGCAAAACTGATTTTAGGATGTGAGAATTTGAAAAAACTTCTCAAATATATGAATGGATACGGCAAAGAATGCATCCTCGGCCCACTGTTCAAGCTGCTGGAGGCCAGTTTCGAACTGCTGATACCGCTGGTGGTGGCGAAGATCGTGGATGTGGGCATTGCAGCCGGTGACACGCCATACATTGTAAAGATGTGCCTGGTAATGATCGGCTTGGGTGTTGTGGGGCTCATCTGCGCGGTGACGGCCCAGTTTTTTGCTGCCAAGGCGGCGGTTGGCTTTGCCGCTCGCCTGCGCCGCAGCATAATGGCGCATATTTTGGGCTTTTCCTATTCCCAATTGGATGCCATCGGTTCTTCAACTTTGATCACCCGGATGACCTCGGATATCAATCAGGTACAAAACGGTGTAAACCTGACTTTGCGGTTGCTGCTTCGGTCTCCTTTTGTGGTGTTTGGCGCTATGGTTATGGCCTTCACAATCGATGCACAGGCGGCACTGGTGTTTGTTGGTGTGATCCCGGTGCTGTGTGTGATTGTGTTTGGCATTATGCTTATTACGATGCCAATGTATAAACGAGTACAGTCTTCTCTGGACGAGGTTACTTCCGCAACCCGACAAAACTTAGCGGGCGTACGGGTATTGCGGGCATTTTGCAAGGAAGAAGCGGAGTGCGATGCTTTTGCGCAGCAGACCGAGTCGCTGACCCAGCGGCAAAACGCCGCAGGACGGATCTCGGCCCTGATGAATCCTGTGACATTCGTTGTGGTGAATGTAGCGGTAGTGCTGCTGATCCACATCGGTGCGTTGAAAGTGGAAGGAGGCATCTTGACCCAGGGTATGGTGATTGCCCTGTATAACTATATGTCCCAGATCCTTGTGGAGCTGATCAAAATGGCGAGCCTGATCATCACAATGACCAAGGCAGTTGCCTGCGGCAACCGGGTGCAAAGCATTCTGGAGGTCCAGCCCGGGGAAGCCGTGGAAAAGGAAGGTTGTGATGCGGTTTCCGGCAAAGTGGAGTTTCGGAATGTGACTGCAAAATACGACGGCGCGGCAGAGGCATCTTTGGAAAATATTAGTTTTGCGGCAACGCCCGGTCAAACGGTTGGCGTGATTGGCGGCACCGGTTCCGGCAAGACCACACTTGTGAATTTGATTCCCGGTTTTTATCCTGCGGATGCCGGTCAGGTACTGATTGACGGCAAAAATGTTTCCGATCTGACAAGTGCATCCCTGCGGCAGAAAATCGGTATCGTACCCCAAAAGGCGGTGCTGTTTAAGGGCAGCATCCGGGAAAATCTGCTGTGGGGCAATGAAAACGCCACAGATGCGGACCTTTGGGCCGCTTTGGAGATCGCTCAAGCGCGGGAAGTGGTCAAAAATAAAGAAGGGGAGCTGGATGCGGAAGTTTCTCAGGGCGGCACCAATTTTTCTGGCGGTCAGCGACAGCGCCTGACCATTGCCAGAGCGTTGGTTCGTAGGCCTGCGATCCTTATTTTGGATGACAGCGCTTCTGCCTTGGACTACGCAACCGATGCTGCCTTGCGAAAAGCCATCCGACAAATGGATAATCCGCCTACCACCTTTATCGTGTCCCAGCGGGCGGCTTCCGTTCGCTATGCCGATACCATTTTAGTGTTGGACGACGGTGTCTTGGTTGGAAGCGGCACACATACTGAATTGATGGAAAACTGCGACGTCTACCGGGAAATCTACCACTCTCAGTTTCCAGAGGAGGTGGCGCATAATGGGTAACAACCAGATGACAATCCTGAAAAAGATTCTTCGCAGGATCAAAAAGTACCTGCCTGCGCTGGTTTTTTCGCTGGTTTTGGCAATGACCTATGTCGCTATGAGTCTTTATATTCCCATTTTGGTGGGCGATGCCATTGATAGCATCGTGGATACAGGCAAAGTGGATTTTGCTGTTGTGGCAGGAAAGCTGAAGGTGATTTTGATCTGCGCAGCGGTGGCGGGCATCGCCCAGTGGGTGATGAACACGATGAATAACCGCATTACCTATTCGGTGACCCGGGATATTCGCAATGAGGCATTCCAACATATCCAAAAGCTGCCTCTTTCCTATCTGGATTCCAAACGGCAGGGCGATACTGTCAGCCGGGTGGTGGCAGATGTGGATACCTTTGCTGACGGCTTGCTGTTGGGCTTTACCCAGCTGTTTACCGGTATTATGACCATTGTCGGAACCTTGCTTCTGATGCTCAGCATCAGTTGGAAGATCGCATTGGTGGTGGTCTTTATTACGCCGCTGTCATTGTTGGTTGCGAATTTCATTGCTAAGAGTACCTACAGTATGTTCAAACTCCAGTCTGCCACCCGGGGAGAGCAAACTGCTCTGATCGATGAAACGGTCGGTGAGATGAAAGTGGTCAAAGCTTTTGGACACGAAGAAAAGTCGATGGCCCAGTTCGATGAGATCAACGATCGGCTGGAAAAATGTTCTCTGCGTGCAATTTTCTTCTCTTCACTGACTAATCCTGCCACCCGGTTTGTTAATTCTGTGGTTTACGCGGGTGTGGGACTGACCGGCGCTTTGATGGCTATCAGTGGAGGCATCACAGTTGGCAATCTGACCACATTCTTAAACTATGCAAATCAGTATACCAAACCCTTCAATGAAATTTCCGGCGTTATTACCGAGTTCCAGAACGCCATTGCCTGCGCAGGCCGGGTGTTTGAGTTGATCGAGGCACCGGAGCAGTCGGCAGAGCCGGAAGTCCCCCAGAGTCCGGAAAAAACGGAGGGAGCAGTGGAAATTCGGGATTTGGCTTTTTCTTATACGGTGGAAAAGCCTCTGATCCGGGATTTTAATCTGTCAGTTAAGCCCGGTCAGCGGATAGCCATCGTTGGCCCCACAGGCTGTGGCAAGACCACCTTTATTAACCTCCTTATGCGCTTTTATGACCCCAGAGGCGGCACGATCACTTTGGACGGTGTGGATATCTGTAAGATGGATCGCGGTGAGCTGAGACGAAGCGTAGGTATGGTACTACAGGATACTTGGCTTCGGGGCGGAACGATTCGGGAAAACATCGCAATGGGCAAGCCTGATGCAACAGATGATGAGATCATTGCCGCGGCGAAGCAAGCTCACGCTCACAGCTTTATCAAGCGGATGCCCAAGGGCTATGATACAGTCATCGGCGAGTCCGGTGGCAATCTCTCCCAAGGACAGAAGCAGCTTTTGTGTATTGCCCGGGTGATGCTGTGCCTGCCACCAATGCTTATTTTGGATGAGGCAACATCATCCATTGATACACGCACGGAGATACGTATCCAAAAAGCCTTTGCTACGATGATGGAAGGAAGAACATCTTTCATTGTTGCCCACAGACTGTCTACCATCCGGGAGGCGGACGTGATCCTTGTAATGCGTGACGGACAGATTGTGGAGCAGGGCAATCACGAAACACTCCTTGCCAAAAACGGTTTTTATGCCGAACTTTATAAAAGTCAGTTTGCACATTGATAAAAGGGCGCCTGCTGGCGTCCTTTTTCTATCAAAAAATGTGGAGGAATTTTGTAAATTTAGGCTTGACAAAGGCAAGGAATTGTTGTACTATAACTTGGCTGACCGAAAAGCGATATGGAGAAGTCGCGTAGCTGGCCGAGCGCGCACGATTGGAAATCGTGTATACC
>CAYVSU010000067.1:0-8263 GCA_964454215.1 uncultured Oscillospiraceae bacterium
GCGTATCCAGCTTGGAAGGCTGGTGTTCTACCATTGAACTACACCCGCAAATCCTATTCTTTTGGCGGTTTCAGCCATAGAATTTTAGCATAGGAAATCCATATTGTCAAGCCTTATTTTTCACGATCTTTGGCAGTTCGTTATAAATCAGATCTGCAACCGCGCCATCGCTGCAGGAACAAACATTGCGATACCATTTTGAGACGATAGAACCGGCCGGACAGAAGGCGTAATTCGCCGCATTCAGTACCGGCATATCATTCATTCCGTCGCCAATCGAGATCAGGATGCTTTTGCCAAGCTTCTGCTTCAGCTCCACTGCAGAGCGCCCTTTGGAAACGCCCTTGGTCTGCACATCAATGATCCGGGGAGCCGCACGGAAGACTTCGCAGTATTCACCGTAAAGCTGGCGCAGCAGCGTCTCTGCCTCATCCATACGATGTAGCTCCTCAGGTGTGTAAACATACATATTCTGCATTGTCGGCTGGTGAAAAGCGCCATAAAGCGTAAATTTCAGAAAAGGCCCCAAATCATCTCCGGGTGCAGCTTGCGCCCAGGCGCAGTGATTATTCTCACTGAATGCCCCGAAAGCGGGGTTCTCCGTGAAACAGTAATGGGCATCAATACCCTGGACCTCAAAAGTCAGATCGGGAAAACGGGCCATACACTCCCGTGCCACTTGCCACAAATCCAAATCGATTTCGTGGCAGAAAACCATCTCCTTTTTGGCAAGGTCATAAGCACCGCCACCGTTATACAACAGCAGTGGAGCATTGACGGGAACCACATCTTTACATTCTTCCAGCATCGGCACGCTGCGGCCGGTGTTCAGCGTAAATGTGCCGCCGTTTTCGATAAAATAGCGGACAGCCTCCACGTTCTGCATCGGAACAGAGCCATCCGGGGCGGAAAAGGTGTGATCATAATCTGCAGTCAGCAAAATATCAGAGTAAATTCCCATTTTCTCTCTCCTTTAGGATCTTTGGAATTTCCGTATAGATCACATCCGCAACAGAACCCTCGCTACAGGAGCAAACATTGGAAAAACCACCGGCAACCGCGCCGTCTTTGGGACAGAAAGAATAGTCTGCCCCCTCCAGCATAGGAATGTCGTTTTTTGCGTCACCCACACAGACCAGGATCTTTTTGCCCAACTGCGCCTGCAGCTTCCGGGCTGCAGTCAGCTTGTTGCAGTCCTTGGGGTAGAGCGTAGTAATCCATTTGTTGGCCCGAAAAACGCCTATGCTGTCGCCAAAACGATCTTCAATGCTGTCCGTGATTTTTTGGAAAAGGATGTCTTCCTCTTCCGTGGAGTCATAAAGCGTATTGTTTTCGTAGCCCTTCGCCATTGCTTGGTCGGTAAAGCGGGCACGGAGGATCAACCGCAAAATGGGCGATGAAATATCTGAAACGGCACAGTAGCCCCAGCTGGAGCAGTGATTGACCTCGTTGAAATGGGCCCACCCGCTGTCTGGGCAGGGGAGGTAGTGCTTGTCCGCGCATTGGATCTCGGGATTGATGTAAGGATACTTTTCCGCCAACTCGGATATGATGGGGCTTATGTCTATCGGTAGCGCTGTATATTCCACCAGGCGATCGTCCCGAAGATCGTAGACCCCGCAGCCCTCGGCAAACAAAAACGGGGCATTCATCGGGATCTTGTGGAAAATATTGTTCACGGACATAGGTAGATTGCGGCCGGTGTTCACGGTGAAGGTGCCACCGTTTTCCATAAAATACCGGATGGCCTCCAAATTCCGATGAGGAACAGAGCCGTCTTTTGCGGTCAATGTGTGGTCAAAATCCGCGGTTAGTAAGATATCCGAAAACACCGCGATACCTCCTTGTCTCGTTGCTTTACTGCATTTTTTCCAATTTCTCGATAACTTCCTCAAAATAAGGGGGAAGCGGTGCAAAAACCATAACCGGTCTCTGGTCCCGGGGATGTTTGAAGCAGAGCGCACCGGCGTGGAGCACCTGAGAGGATTGTCCCAGCTCCGTTTTTTTATGACCGTAAACCGTATCGCCCAAAATGGGATGCCCAATATGGGCCATATGGACTCGGATCTGGTGCGTCCTGCCGGTCTCCAGCCGGCAACGGATGTGGGTAAAACCCCGGTAGCGGGCCACAACTTCCCAGTGGGTCACCGCGTTTTTGGAGTTTCGCTGAGTAACGCACATCTTCTTCCTGTCAGAAGGATGCCGCCCAATGGGCGCGTCCACTGTGCCGCTGTCTTCCCGGAAACTGCCGCAGACGATTGCTTCATAAGTCCGGGCCATTGTATGATCTTTGAGCTGGGATGCCAGAATCCGGTGGGCAAAATCATTTTTTGCCACAGCCAAAAGGCCTGAAGTATCCTTGTCGATCCGATGGACAATGCCAGGGCGCAGTTCCCCGTTGATGCCGGAAAGCTGATCGCCAAGGGCAAACAGCAATCCGTTCACAAGGGTATCATCGCTGTGGCCCGCCGCCGGGTGAACTACCAAACCCTTCGGCTTGTTGATCACCAGCAGGTCCTCGTCCTCATAAACGATATCCAGCTGCATTTCAGTGGGCGCAACATCCACTTCCTTCGGCTCAGGAACAGTCACGCGGATCTCGTCGCCAATATTCAGTTTGTCGTTTTTCTTTCCGGGCTTGCCGCAACGCATCACACAGTCGTCTTCCAGCAGCTTTTGGGCTGCGGAACGGGTCAGCCCCTCCACGCTGCGGGCAAGAAAAGCGTCCAGCCGCTCCCCGGAAACATCGGCAAACAGGGTCATTTTTTGTCTTCCTTCCAAATGTTTTTGTTAAAGAAAATCAAGCTGACCAACAGTGCGATACAGCCGCAGGTGATGAAGCAATCCGCTACATTGAAAACGGGGAACTCGATAAACTCCGTTTCGATCATATCCACAACATAGCCCAGCCGCACCCGATCAATCACATTGCCCAAGCCGCCGCCGTAAATCGCTGCTAAACTCCAGCGTTCGAACCGGGAAAGGGGCAGCTTTACTTTGAAATATTCCAACAAGAGGGCCACAGTCAGCACAACAAACACCAACACAAACAACCAACGCATTCCCTCCAAAGCAGAAAAGGCAGCGCCGGTATTTTGGGTATAGGTCAGTCGAACGATGCCGGGAATAAATGGCACCTTTTCAAATAAGCCAATATTGGCTACTACCAAAAATTTGGTAATTTGGTCTGCGGCCACGATAAAGGCTACAAAAAGAGCATAGAAAAAAACCTGCATATTGACACCTCTGTAACGGTTAATAAGGAAAAGCCATATTTTTGTTATCATACCATACCCCTACGGGAAAGTCAAACGATGGGGTTAACCCGTTGAAAATTTGCCAAAATGTGGTATACTGGCATAAAAGGATGTGTTACCAATGATCGAATTCAAAAAACTGACTAAGGAAGACCGGGAACGGTATCGCCAGTATCTGCCTGCGTGTCACGGCAAAGGCTGTGAATACGCCTTTGCCAATCTGTGTATGTGGGGGCGGCAGCGGGCAGCATTTTTAGATGGCTTTTTAGTGCTGTTTTCCCAGTTTGACCGTTCCAGCGTCTACCCCTTCCCTTTGGGAGAAGGCGACATCAAGTCGGTTCTGGATGCCATTATCCACGACGCAAAATCCAGAGGCATTCCCTGCCGGTTAAGCTCTATGACAGAAGAAGAGTGCCGCTTGGTGGAAAGTCTTTACCCCGGACAGTTCCGGTTTCATACCAACAGGGACAACTATGACTATGTTTACGCCATTGAGGATCTGGCAACCTTGCGGGGCAAACGCTATCAAAGCAAGCGCAATTTTGTCAATCGGTTCCACATCAACCATCCGGATTGTCAGATCCTGCCACTGGACGAATCTACTGCCGACGCTGCCAAAATACTGGTCACCAAATGGTTGGAAAGCAAGCATCTCGCCGATCCCCTGCTGGATACCCATATGGAGCAGGTGGCATTGGGACGGGCTTTCGCCAATCAACAGGCCTATGGTTTGGAAGGCTTGGTTTTAATGGAACACGGGCAGGCATTGGCTATGACTATGGGCAGCTTTTTGTCCAGCGATACCTTTGATGTGCATTTTGAAAAAGCGCTGGATGGCGTAGACGGTGCCTACGCTGCCATCAACTTTGCATTTGCCCGCTATCTGCAGGAAAAATATCCCCACATTCGCTATCTGAACCGGGAGGATGACCTGGGTATCCCCGGTCTGCGGAAAGCAAAGCTTTCTTACCATCCGCATCATTTAGTGGAAAAATACTGGGTACGGCTCTGGGAGGACACCGATGAAGATTGATCACCCTGTTTCCGCAGACATCCCCCGTCTGCGCCTGCTTTGGAAAGAGGCATTCGGGGATGACGATTCCTTTTTGGATGCCTTTTTCACTACGGCTTTTTCTCCGGATCGCTGCCGCTGTATTTGGGAAAACGCCCAGCCTGCCGCCGCGCTTTACTGGTTTGACTGCGAATATGCTTACGGAAAAATCGCCTACATTTATGCTGTTGCTACCCACCCCGATTTCCGGGGGCAGGGGCTATGCCGCCGCCTAATGGCAGACACCCATCGTCTGCTGCAGGAAAACGACTATGCCGGCGCTGTGTTGGTCCCCGGTGAAAACGGTCTTTTCGCGATGTATGAAAAAATGGGCTACCGCCCCTTCTCCGGTATGGATTGCTTTGTATCCGCAGCCGGACAGGCGCTGCCCCTGCAAGCGCTAACAGCTCAGGACTACGCCGAAAGGCGGCGGCAGCTGCTCCCAGCCGGCGGTGTTGTCCAGGAACAGGAAAATCTGGCATTTTTCAGCTGCTTTGCCCGCTTCTATAAAGGGGAAAACTGTCTTCTTGCCGTGGCAGAAGAAAGCGGCAATCTTCGGGTCGTAGAGCTTTTAGGAGACCCCTCTGCCGCGCCCGGTATTCTTGCCCAATTGCATTATGATACCGGCACATTCCGCGTCCCGGGCAGTGCGCCTTTTGCGATGTTCCACCCGTTTCGGGACACTCCTGCACCGGGATATTTTGGACTGGCTTTCGACTGAATGGGGCAAGATACACAGCAAAACCGGCAAATTTTTATCATAATCCGTCCTTTCCACGAATTGACGAATTATGGGGCCTGTGGTATAATATTTTTTGTAATCAAGTGGACCTTATGACTGACGGATGAGTGGAGCACCACACGGAGTAAGGATAACCCACAAAAGCCGACCGTCTGGGCACACTTAACCGCTTTGGGTAAGTGCGCCCTTTTTTATTTTTCATTTGGATTGGAGGCAAACCCTATGAAAAAAGTAGCCATCATTATGGGCAGCGACAGCGATCTGCCTGTTGTCAAAAAGGCAGCAGATACCTTGCTGTCCTTTGGCGTACCCTACGAGATGCACGTGTATTCCGCCCATCGCACCCCTGCGCAGGCCAGAGACTTTTCTGTCAACGCCCGCAAAAACGGCTTTGGCGTGATCATTGCCGCAGCAGGTATGGCTGCCCATCTTGCCGGCGCTTTGGCGGCAAATACTACCCTGCCTGTGATCGGCATTCCTATGAAATCCACCACATTTTCCAATGGCATTGACGCCCTTCTTTCCACAGTACAAATGCCCTCCGGCATTCCTGTTGCCACTGTGGCCGTAGACGGTGCTGTCAATGCCGCTTTGCTTGCTGTTCAGATCCTGGCTGTGGAAGATACTTCCCTGGCAGATAAGCTGGATGCCAAGCGGGTAAGCGACGCGGAAAAAGTGCTGGAAAAGGATGCCGCACTGCAGTAATTTGATCGATTCTACACTTTTATAGAAAGAGGTATTGGAAATATGGAAAATCTGACTCTGCTTTACACCGGTAAGACAAAAAATGTTTACGCACTCCCCAACGGCAATTGCCTGCTGAAATTCAAGGACGATTGCACCGGTAAAGACGGCGTATTTGATCCCGGCGAAAACGCGGTTGGCCTGACCATTGAGGGTGTGGGCGATGTGAACCTGCGTATGAGCATTTACTTCTTCGAGAAAATCAATGCCGCCGGCATCAAGACCCACTATGTATCTGCCGACCTGGCAAACACCACTATGGAGGTTCTTCCCGCCAAGGTTTTTGGCAAAGGACTGGAAGTCATTTGCCGCAACCGGGCCGTTGGCTCTTTCATTCGCCGTTACGGCGCACTGATCGAGTCCGGCGCAAAACTGCCCTCCTACGTGGAAACCACGCTGAAGGACGACGAAAAGGGCGATCCGCTGATCACCAAGGATGCGCTGGTCGCCATCGGCGTTATGACAAACGAGCAATATGAAGATCTGAAGGATATGACCCAAAAAATCACCAAGATCGTCGCTGACGATCTTGCCGAAAAGGGTATGGAACTGTACGACATCAAGTTTGAGTTTGGCTACGCCCCCGACGGCAAGGTAATGCTGATCGACGAAGTGGCCTCCGGCAATATGCGGGTATACAAGGATGGCGAATACATTGATCCTATGACCCTGAACAAGCTGTTTTTCGCTTAAAGCGGCATTTATTTCTCAAGGAGGATTCCATATATGGGTGGTTTCTTCGGGGTAATTTCCCGCAAATACTGCAAATATGATGTATTTTTCGGTACTGATTATCATTCCCACCTGGGAACAAAACGGGGCGGTATGGTCTTTTATGACACCAACAAGGGCTTTCAGCGGCAGATCCACAACATTGAAAACACCCCCTTTCGCACCAAGTTTGAAGGCGATCTTTCCAAGGTAAGCGGTCACGCCGGTATCGGCTGTATCTCCGATTCAGACCCGCAGCCTCTGCTGGTGCGCAGTCATCTGGGTATGTTTGCCATAGCTACCGTCGGCCTGATCAATAACGCAGAGTCTTTGGTAGCAGAAACTTTCTCCGGCCCGGGCAACCAGTTTATGGCAATGTCCTCCGGTCGGGTCAACTCCACCGAGCTGACCGCTGCGCTGATCAACCGGAAGACATCTTTGGTGGACGGTATCCATCACGCCCAAAGTGTGATCGACGGATCCTGCACCATCGTGCTGCTGACGCCTGACTGCATCATCGCTGCCCGGGATAAGATGGGTCGCGTGCCGGTTTTGGTGGGGCAAAACTTGGAGGGCTGCTGCGTTTCCTTTGAATCCTTTGCCTACCACAAGCTGGGTTATCAGGATTATTACGAGTTGGGCCCCGGTGAGATCGTGCGGATCACTGCCGACGGCGTAGAGCAGTTATCTCCCCCCGGCAAAGAAATGAAGATCTGCGCCTTCCTTTGGAGCTATTACGGTTACCCCAACTCCAATTACGAAGGCAAAAATGTGGAGGTTATGCGCTACCGTAACGGCGAGATTATGGCGCGGGACGAAGAAGCAAACGGCACGCTCCCAAATGTGGACTATGTGGCCGGCGTACCTGATTCCGGTGTGCCCCACGCCATTGGCTATGCAAACCAATCCCATAAACCCTTTGCCCGCCCCTTTGTAAAATACACCCCTACTTGGGCCCGTTCCTTTATTCCCTCCAATCAGGAAATGCGCAATTTGGTGGCAGAAATGAAGCAGATTCCCGTGCCGGAGCTGATTCAGAACAAGAAACTGCTGTTTGTAGACGATAGCATTGTCCGGGGCACGCAGCTTCACGAAACGGTACAGTTTCTCTACGAAAGCGGCGCCAAAGAGGTGCACATGCGCTCTGCCTGCCCACCCATTATGTACGGCTGCAAATATTTGAATTTCTCCAGTTCCAACTCCGATATGGAACTGCTGTCCCGGAGAATGATCCAGCAATTGGAAGGTGAAGAAGGTCACAGACATCTGGAAGAATATGCCGACGGCAAAACCCAGCGCGGTCAGTGTCTGCTGAATGCCATCTGCAAGGATATGGGCTTCGATTCTTTGGGTTACCAAACCCTTGACGGTCTTTTGGAAGCCATCGGTTTGGATCGGAATAAAGTCTGCACCTACTGCTGGACCGGCAAGGAATAAAGCAAAACACCCTTCCTCCCTCATAGAGAGAAGCAGCCACAGCGGCTGCGCCGCTTTTATGACAAGTATACCTTCTGAAAAGGAGCTTTAATATGGATCACAAGAATTCCTATTCTGCCAGCTACGCCGCCGCAGGTGTGGACATCACCGCCGGCTACAGAGCTGTAGAGCTGATGAAAAAGCACGTCGCCCGGACCCGGAACGAAGGGTGTCTCGACGATGTGGGCGGCTTTGGCGGCTGTTTCGGTCTGCCTATCGCCGGTATGGAAGAGCCTGTGCTGGTTTCCGGTACCGACGGCTGCGGTACCAAGGTCAAGCTGG
>CAYVSU010000068.1:0-8242 GCA_964454215.1 uncultured Oscillospiraceae bacterium
ACCGGGCTATGCTGATCCCTGCCGCCCTGATCGCTCTGCTGAGTATCACAGGCACTGCGCTTCTTGCAAAAAAGAAACAGTTCTGAAAACAAACCGGCTGCCGGGGGAACAGCCCCCGGCAGCAACAATATTCCGGAGGATAACGATGGCAAATTATATCTCTCTCAACAAGTCTGCCAGAGTGGCAGGAGAATACGATGTAGTAGTTTGCGGCGGCGGTGTGGCCGGTTTTGCCGCAGCGGTGTCTGCAGCCAGAGCCGGACTCAGGACGGCTATCGTTGAGCGGTTCAACTGCTTTGGCGGCACAGCCACACAGGGCAATGTAATGCCCATCAGCGGCTTTTTTCACAAAGAAAAGCGGGTAGTCGGCGGCATCGGCTGGGAGCTGGTAGAGCGGCTCCAGGCGGCCGGTATGGCCCGTCCCGAAATGCCCAAGGGCCATGTCTCGGCCAATATTGAGTACGTAAAGCTGGAAATGCAGAGAATGCTGCTGGAAAGCGGCGTGACGCTGTATACAAACTGCTATCTGACCGACTGCATCAAAGAGGGCGGCAGGATCACCCATGCCATCATTGAGAGCAAGAACGGCACAGAGGCTTTGGCAGCCAAGTGCTTCATTGATGCCACCGGTGACGGCGACTTAAGCCATTTAGCCGGCGTACCTATGATGGAGCAGGAGGTGGAGCTGCAGCCTATGAGTATGTGCTTCGTGTTGGATGATGTGGATGTGACCACCGATCTGATGAAAAACTGCATCCGACACAACGGCGTGGCAGGTTCCGAGTCCTGCAACCGCAGAATTGAAAAGTATCTTCTCAGCCGCACGGATAAGCTCAGCCAGTTTGGCGGCCCTTGGTTCAACACGCTGATGCAGGGTAACAGTCTGGCCGTAAATGTGACCCGTGCCGGCGCGGATGCAACGGACCGGCAGGCGCTGACTGCCGCAGAAGTGAAGATGCGTGAGGATATGTATACCATCCTGGAGCTGCTGAAGGAGGAGTATCCGGAGTTTGCAAACGCCCATATCGTGGGCACACCCAGTTTGGTTGGCATCCGGGAAACCCGGCATATTCAGGGTGTGGATATGGCCTGCGGTCAGGAAATGCTGGTGGGAACCCAGTATCCCTGCTCTGTTGCCCACAGCGCCCATCCTATGGATATCCACAGCGCCAAGACTTCTGCCCAGAGTCTGACTTATTTCGACTCTGCCGCCTATGTTCCCCACGGTGCGCTGATCCCGGTGGAGAGCCAGAACCTGTTGGTAGCTGGCCGTTGCCTTTGTGCAGATCGCAAAGCCTATGCGTCTCTGCGGGTGCAGGCAACGCTGATGAGCATTGGCGAGTGTGCCGGTGTGATGGCAGGTTTGTACTGCGAAGGAAATGTCCCGATGACCGATCTGGATGTTCCGGAACTGGCAAAGCGCATCAAAGATCGGGGCTGCGTGCTGTAAATGAAAATGTAGGGGCCGATGACCACATCGGTCCGCAAAAAAGCTCGTCCAACCGGACGAGCCTTTTTGTTGTCGGCCATCCAACCGCAGGTTGGATGGCGCATTTGCAAATTCAACCATCGCTCGCTTGTTATTATTCGGGAAATATGTTACATTCTAAGCGTAGCTACGAGTAATACTTAAGGAGTGTGGCAAAATGTTAGGAATGACAATCAGCTGTCTGCGCAAACAATCAGGATTTACCCAGGAGCAATTGGCGCAGAAATTGGATGTTACCAATCAGGCTGTCAGCAAATGGGAAACAGACCAATGCTGTCCGGATGTGGCAATCCTGCCAAAGCTGGCAGATGTTTTTGGTGTAAGTATCGACGCATTATTTGGTAGAGAGCAAAAGAAAACGCAAACGGAATTGCCGTGGAAGGATGACGATGCCCTTCACATCGCGGTTTATGCTGGGCACACCCTTGTTGGCGCGGTACGGCAGGAAAATCAAAAATGCACCTTCCATTATGAGGGGCCTGCTAAGGATATCCACTGTAACTGCAATTTGGAGTGCGGTGATGTGGCGGGAAATGTTAATGCGGGCGGTTATGTGGAGTGCGGAGATGTTGGTGGGAATGTGACAGCGGGAAGTTATGTGGAATGTGGAGATGTTGGCGGAAGTGTTGCTAAAAATTGCGAGTTTTCCTTTGAGTGATTCAAAACAGAATTGGGCCGGAAGCGTTTGCTTCCGGCCCAAAAGCCTTTATTTGAAATACTTAACAGCGGATTGGAACAGCTTCATATCATATTCGCCTGGGACATTCCTATAAAGACCCTTCTGCCAGCGCTCGCTGTGGCCCATCTTACCCAGAACTCTGCCGTCGGGGGAGGTGATGCCCTCGATAGCGAAGAGAGATCCGTTGGGGTTGAAGGCGGTGTCCATTGTGGGATTGCCCTGAAGATCCACATACTGGGTAGCGATCTGTCCGTTAGCGGCAAGCTGCAGCGCCAAATCCTCCGATGCGAAGAAGCGGCCTTCGCCGTGAGAAATAGGAACAGAGTAAATTTCACCTACTTCGCAGCCTGCCAGCCAGGGACTCTTGTTGGTGCAGATCCGGGTGCGGACCATCTTGGACTGGTGGCGGGCGATGGTGTTGTAAGTGAGTGTGGGGCAGGTGTCATCGGTGTCGATGATCTTACCGTAGGGTACCAGACCCAGCTTGATCAGCGCCTGGAAGCCGTTGCAGATACCCAGCATCAAGCCGTCCCGATCGTCCAAAAGCTTCGTTACCTGCTCTTTTACCGCTGGGTTGCGGAAAAATGCGGTGATAAATTTAGCACTTCCGTCGGGCTCATCGCCACCGGAGAAGCCGCCGGGAATAAAGATCATCTGGCTGCTTGCGATCTGCCGGGCCACTTCCTCAACGCTGCGGGAAACGTCTTCAGCCGTGAGGTTGCGGATCACAACGATCTGTGCCTCTGCGCCGCCATTTATCATCGCCCGGGCAGAATCGTATTCACAGTTGGTGCCGGGGAATACCGGAATCAGCACCTTGGGCTTGGCGCACTTGACAGAGGGCGCTTTGGTGCAGCCGCCGGTGTAGCCAAATACGGGGATGTCCACAGCTTTTTCTTTGACCTGAGTGACGTAAATGCCTTCCAAAACGCCTTCATTCAAGGCAAGGAGTTCTGCGATGGATGCGCTGTCGCCATCCAAAACGATGGCAGCTTCGGTGGTAGTTTCGCCGATCTTCAGCGCGCAGGGAACATCTTCCGTCAATTCTGCTACGATAAAGCCCCAGAAGCCCGGCTGATGCCACTGATCTTTGACACTACCGCAGGTTTTGAAGCCAATGTTATTTCCAAAGGACATCTTCATAACCGCTTCGCCGAGACCGTTTTCCACTGCCCAGGCGGCCTTTACCTTACCGGCAAGATGCAGATCGTGGAAGGCATCCCAAGCGGCCTTCATACTCTCGGCACTTTCGTCAGCGGGTGCGAACAGATAGACAGGATGGTTTGCTTCCTTAAATTCGGGGGTCAGTACCGCTGTTTTGTCAAGGGGTGCAATGGCAAAGGATATCAGTGTGGGAGGCACATCCTGATCCAGGAAGGTACCGGACATAGAATCTTTACCGCCGATGGCAGCGGCATTTAACTCCAGCTGAGCATCCAGCGCGCCCAAAAGCGCGGCAAAAGGCTTGCCCCAGCGCGCAGGTTCGTTTCTCAGCTTCTCAAAAAACTCCTGCAGTGTCAGATAAACCTTCTTGTAGTCTGCGCCTGCAGCCACCAGCTTGGCTACAGAGGAATACACAGCGGCGTGAGCGCCGGTGTAGGGGTCAACACACATATGGTCAGGATCCAGTCCCCAGGCCATAACACTTGCCTGAGAGGTCTCCTCCCCGGGCAGAACGGGCAGCATGGCAGACATCGCCTGTGCGGGGGTTGTCTGGGTTTTGCCGCCAAAGGGCATCAACACACTTCCAGTGCCGATGGAGCCGTCAAACCGTTCCACAAGACCTCTGCGGCTGGCAGTCTTCAAGTCTGCCGCCATTTCCCGCAGGGAACCGTACAGCGCCTTACTGAGGACAGAAAGATCCTTTTTGCCAACGGTTACACAGGCGTGTTTGCTGGCACCGTTAGTGTCCAAAAATGCCCGGGAAAGGTTTGCGATGGTCTGACCTTTCCAAACCATAACCATTCTGGCTTCTTCGGTGACAACGGCTACCCGGTAAGCCTCCAGGTTTTCGGCTTGTGCATAAGCAATGAAAATATCGGCGTCTTTAGCCTCTACAACAACAGCCATACGCTCCTGAGATTCAGAGATGGCAAGTTCGGTGCCGTCGAGTCCCTCGTATTTCTTGCGCACAGCATCCAGATCAATCTGTAAACCGTCCGCCAGCTCGCCAATGGCAACGCTGACGCCGCCTGCGCCAAAGTCATTGCAGCGCTTGATGAGCCGGGTAACCTCGGGATCCCGGAACAGACGCTGAATCTTTCGTTCCTCCGGAGCGTTGCCCTTCTGAACTTCGGACGCCATAGTGGTCAAGGATTTCATATTATGACTCTTGGAGGATCCGGTAGCACCGCCGATGCCGTCACGGCCGGTGCGCCCGCCCAACAAAATCACCACATCTCCGGCAGCGGGACGCTCCCGGCGCACATTGCAGGCAGGTGCCGCACCAACCACAGCACCGCATTCCAAGCGCTTGGCAACATAGCCGTCGTGATAAATTTCCGCAACGTGACCGGTAGCAAGGCCAATCTGGTTGCCGTAGGAGGAGTAGCCTGCAGCGGCTGTTTGACAGAGTTTTCTCTGGGGAAGCTTGCCGGGAACTGTTTGGTTCAAAGCCTTCCGGGGATCGGCTGCACCGGTGACGCGCATAGCCTGATGCACATAGGCACGGCCGGAAAGGGGATCGCGGATACAGCCGCCGATACAGGTTGCCGCACCGCCAAAGGGCTCGATCTCAGTGGGGTGGTTGTGGGTCTCGTTTTTGAACATCAGAAGCCAGTCCTGATCTTCGCCGTTTACCTTGGCGTTTACGTGAATGGAGCAGGCATTGATCTCCTCGCTCTCGTCCAACTCAGGGAGCAGACCCCGCTTCTTCAGGGTTTTCGCGCCGATGGTGGCGATGTCCATCAGCGTCTGGGGA
Source organism: uncultured Oscillospiraceae bacterium (assembly GCA_964454215.1). Taxonomy (GTDB): domain Bacteria; phylum Bacillota; class Clostridia; order Oscillospirales; family Oscillospiraceae; genus Faecousia. The sequence goes on from CAYVSU010000068.1 coordinate 5,089, forward strand.
CGGGCTGCGGCTTTTTCTTCACCGTAGACCTCCACCCGGGCAGCCAGATAACGCTGATATGCCGCCGCAACGGCGGGATCGTCGATCACAACATCGTCGATGATGGTGGAAAAGGTGGTGTGGCGACAGTGGTCGGACCAGTAGGTGTCTACAACGCGGACCTCTGTAATGGTGGGATCCCGATGCTCGGTATCCCGGAAGTAGCTCTGCAGGTACTTCAGATCATCCAGGTCCATAGCAAGACCCAGATCGTCCAGCAGCTGGGCAAGGCCGGTTTCGTCAAGACCGGTAAAGCCGGCAACAGCGGGAACGCTATCGGGAATGGCATACTCCACAGCCAAAGTTTCCGGCTTTGCCAGGCTGGCTTCCCGGCATTCCACGGGATTGATCACGTGCTTTTTGATAGTGGCGATATCGTTGTCACTGAAATTGCCCTCCAGGACATAGACCTTGGCAGAGCGCAACAGCGGGCGCTCGCACTGACCCAGGATCTGAATACATTGGGCGGCTGAATCTGCCCGCTGGTCAAACTGGCCGGGCAGGGGCTCCACGGCGAACACAACACTGCCTTCAGGAACAGCATAGCTGACATCGTCAACCTGGGGTTCGGAAAAAACGGTACTAACTGCGTAGGAAAACAGTTTCTCGTCAATATTTTCCACATCATAGCGGTTCAGAACCCGCAGACAGGAGAGATTTTTGATTTGCAGGAATTCTTGAATTTCCCGCAAAAGGCCGTCTGCTTCGTGGGTCTGTCCCGGCTTTTTCTCCACATATACACGGTATACCATAGGGATTCCTCCTTATTTTCCTGCGGACAGGGCTTTTTGACCGATATCACTGCGGCTGTAGGCGTTGCGGAACTTGACACCGGCAGAAAGCCGGTAAGCGGCGGCGACGGCATCTTCCAAAGTGCCGCGAACAGCGGTGGTGCCGGTGACGCGGCCGCCGGAAGTGACCAGCTTGCCGCCTTCCAGCTTGGCGCCTGCCACATAGGTGTGGGCGGCGGCGCGGGAAGACATTGTCAATGTATAGCCCTTTTTGTAGCTTTCCGGATATCCCCGGGATGCCTTGATAACACAGCAGGCGTGCTTTTTGGAGAACCGGACCGGAGTTTTTGCCAGCGTGCCGTTGGTGCAGGCCATCATAACGGTGAGAAGATCACTTTTCAGCAGAGGCAGAACGACCTGGGTTTCCGGGTCGCCAAAGCGGCAATTGTACTCAATGACCTTAGGCCCGTTGGGCGTCAGCATCAAGCCAAAGTACAGGCAGCCTTGAAAGGTGCGGCCTTCTTTTTTCATTGCCCGGATGGTGGGCAGAAAAATCTCTTTCATACATTGCTTGGCAATCTCATCGGTATAGTAGGGATTGGGAGCCACTGTGCCCATGCCGCCGGTGTTGAGGCCGGTATCGTTGTCACCGGCACGCTTATGGTCCATAGAGGAGACCATAGGACGAACCACTTTGCCGTCGGTAAAAGCGAGAACGGATACCTCCGGACCGGTGAGAAATTCCTCAATGACCACGGTGGAGCCGCTTTTGCCAAATTTGGCGTTAGCCATCATATCGGTAACGGCTTGCTTCGCCTCTTCCCGGGTTTGCGCGATGATCACGCCCTTACCCAGCGCCAAGCCGTCGGCTTTGACAACGGTGGGGATGGGAGCGGTATCCAGATAGGCAAGTGCCGCGTTCAGATCCGTGAAGATCTCATAGGACGCGGTGGGAATGCCGTATTTTTTCATCAGATTTTTGGAAAATGCTTTACTGCCTTCAATGATAGCGGCATTGGCTTTCGGGCCAAAGCAGGGAATACCCACTTTGTTCAGTCGGTCAACGCAGCCTAAAACCAAGGGATCATCGGGGGCCACCACAGCGTAATCGATAGCGTTTTCAGTGGCGAATTTGACGATGCCGTCAATATCCGTGGCACTAATGGAAATACAGGTTGCATCCTGCGCGATGCCGCCATTGCCGGGGAGGGCATAGATAGCGGTAACTTCGGGATTTTTCTTTATGGAGCGGATGATGGCGTGCTCTCTGCCGCCGCCGCCCACAACGAGGATGTTCATAGCTTATTCTCCTTACTTTGTAGATAGGGGATATGCCGAAAGTTTCCGTGTCATTGCAGGGCCTGAAAGCCGTGGCAATCTCCCGATATTACGCTTCGCCATCCACAGCAGTGCATACGGAAGCTGCGATTGTACCAAGAGATTCCCACGGTCGCTGCGCTCCCTTGAAATGACATATTTGAGGCGCAAAACACACCGACAGGGGGCGGAGAAAAAACCGTCCCCTGAGGATATTATCAGTGGTGGAACAGGCGCATACCGGTGAAGGCCATAACGATGCCCTTGTTATCGCACTCTTCAATAACCAGATCGTCACGGATAGAACCGCCGGGTTCGGCGATATACTTAACGCCGGAGGCATAAGCCCGCTTGATGTTATCGGAGAAGGGGAAGAAAGCATCGCTGCCCAGGGCCACATTCTGCCGGGTGGACAGCCACTGTTTCTTATCCTCCTCAGTCAGCCGCTGGGGCTTTTCGGTGAAGTAATTCTGCCAGATGCCTTCTGCGCAGACATCTTCTTCATTGCCGTTGATGTAGCCGTCAATCACATTGTCCCGGTTGGCACGGCCCAGATCTTCCCGGAATTTCAGATCCAGCGTTTTGGGATGCTGGCGCAGGAACCAAGTGTCGGCCTTGGTGCCGGCGAGACGGGTGCAGTGGATTCTGGATTGCTGTCCGGCACCAACGCCAATGGCTTGACCGTCATAAGCATAGCAAACAGAATTGGACTGGGTATATTTCAAAGTGATCAGCGATACAATCAGATCGATCTTTGCGCTTTCCGGCAGCTCTTTATTGGCAGTTACGATGTTCTGCAGCAAATGCTCGCCGATCTTAAAATTATTGCGGCCCTGCTCAAAAGTGATGCCGAAAACCTGCTTGCATTCCTGGGGATCAGGGATGTAGTCAGGGTCGATCTGAATGACATTATAGCTGCCCTTGCGCTTGGTTTTCAGAATGGCAAGCGCTTGGTCCGTGTAACCGGGGGCGATGACACCGTCGGAGACCTCAGGCTGGATCAGCTTGGCGGTCATTTCGTCGCAGACATCGGAAAGGGCGACCCAATCACCAAAGGAGCACATACG
>CAYVSU010000069.1:0-8121 GCA_964454215.1 uncultured Oscillospiraceae bacterium
CTATACCGAATATGCTGCTGCAGGCTACGCCAGTATTAATGATTTTGTGAAGGATTATCACCATGGACAGCTTTCTCATACAAGCTATTTTTCCTTAAGTTATAATGGCAAATATAGTATCAGTGAAGAATATTATTGCTATGAAGATGGAATGCATAAAAGAGTTGGAACCTATCCATACCATTATAACCTCTATGTGAGCGAGTATGAAAAGTATCTCCAATCCAAAGGCGAAGGTTAATCCTGCATTCTCCCGCCCCGGTGAACCCGGGGCGGGACGATGCTTGACATTTTTCCGCAGAGAGTGTATAATGGCCGCAAATGCATAGGACAGTTCGTGACCATCCTGTCGGTAAACAAAACTAGGGAGTTTGGGTGGGCGCTTTGCGCCCCTTTTGTTTTTTTGGGCGCGAATTGCGTCCATTTTTATTGTATAAGGAGAAATATATGCATAAGACCACCCGCTTTTTGGCCCATAGCGCCCTGATCGCCGCGCTTTACACCGTGCTGACCCATCTGCAAAATCTAGTCCCAGGCGGCAGCACCTGGGGCCCCATCCAGTTCCGGGTCTCCGAGGCGCTGTGCGTACTGGCATTTTTTACCCCCGCTTCCGTTCCAGGTCTGACAGTTGGATGCTTCCTGTTTAATGTCACCTCCGGCAGTGCCTTGCCCCTGGATTTTTTGGTAGGCAGCCTTGCTTCCCTGCTTGCGGCGGCAGGTATGCGGCTGACCCGGCACGTCACCGTCAAGGGGTTCCCTTTGCCGGGTATGCTGATGCCGGCACTTTTCAACGCTTTTCTTGTGGGCTGGGAGCTGGCGGTGTATGTCGGCGGCGGTTTTTGGCTGAACGCGGCCTACGTTGCCATCGGCGAAGCGACTGTACTGCTGACCTTGGGCAGTGCGCTTTACTACGGGCTGAAAGTCCGTGGCTTGGATCGGCGGTTGTTTGGCAACTGAACATCAATTTCATATGCAGCAAAAACAGGATGCGGTTGCACCCTGTTTTTTCTCGCAAATCCCTTTACTTTTCCCCAATGGGATGGTAAAATAGTTGCATATGCAACGATCAAAAAAGGAGGCTTCCCCCTATGACCGACCTTTCCCGCGATATTATGGAGCTGGCCCGCTGCGCTGCTCAGTACAAAACCGATGCTCTCGCCCCAATGGGGCTCAAAGGCTTTCATTCCAGCTATTTGAGCGCAATTTGTCTTTATCCCGGCATTTCTCAGGATAAGCTGGCTCAGCTGATTTGCATCAACAAGAGCAACATTGCCCGGCAGGCTGCATTTCTGGAAGAGGAAGGCTTTATCATTCGCAAACCCTCCCAGTCTGACAAGCGGGTAATGGAACTGTATCCCACAGAAAAGACCCATTCCCTCTTCCCCAAGATTCAGGAAGTTTTGCGGCAGTGGGAGCTTCTCCTTACCGAGGATTTGACTGAGGATGAAATCACCCAGATCGCTACACTTCTGCAGCGAATGAAACAACGGGCATCCTCCTGGATGGAGGGGAAATAAAGTGGCTCAGTTAAAGCGTTACATTCGCCCATATTATGGATTTATTTTCCTCACTTTTATCATAAAGATGCTGGGCGTGGTAGCGGAGCTGTTGATCCCGGCATTGATGGAAACCATTTTGGACGATATCGTTCCCGCGGGAAACAAAAACGGTATTTTTCTTTTTGGCGGACTGATGCTTTTGTGTGCGTTTTCCTGCCTCGCTTTCAATGTTTTGGCCAACCGTATGAGCGCCAAAAGCTCCGGCAAGATCACCCTGGCCATCCGCCACGACCTTTTTGCCAAACTGCAAGGTCTTTCTTCCCGGCAGATGGATGCCTTGACCGTTTCCTCCGCCGAATCCCGGCTCACCAGCGACACCTATAATGTCAACCAATTCCTGGCGCGGATCCAGCGGCTGGGGGTTCGGGCACCGCTGTTGCTGATAGGCTGCACCGCCATTATGCTGACGATGGACTTTACACTTGCGCTGGTTCTGATCTGCCTGCTGCCCGTTATTGGTATCATCGTCTTTTTTGTCACGAAAAAGAGCTTGCCCCTTTACACCCGGCAGCAAACCGTGCTGGATCGGGTGGTTCGGACGGTGCAGGAAAACATCACCGGCATCCGGGTCATCAAGGCACTGAGTAAGACGGAATACGAAAAGGACCGCTTTCACGCCGTCAATCAGGAGCTGACAGAAGTGGATCAAAAAGCAGGCACCGTCTCTGCCTTCACCAACCCCTCTGCCTCTTTGGTCTTGAACATCGGCCTGGTGCTGGTAGTCGTCGTAGGCGCTTACCAAGTCCGGGACGGGCATACGGAAAGCGGTGTGCTGGTGGCATTCCTGCAGTATTTTACCCTGCTTCTTAACTCGATGCTGGCAGTCAGCCGTATTTTCATTCTGTGGTCCAAGGGTGAAGCCAGCGCCAAGCGTGTGGCTTCCGTTTTGGCTGAGCCGGATGATCTAACCGTGATTTACGGGGAAAATCCGGAAAATACCGATGGTCCTCATATTGAATTTAAAAATGTTACCTTCTCCTACACTGGCAAGGGAAACAATCTTTCGAATCTGTCCTTTGCGCTGCAAAAGGGACAGACTTTGGGCATTTTGGGCGCTACCGGTGCCGGCAAGTCCACCATTATCAACCTGCTTTTGCGGCTTTACGACCCTGACGAGGGACAAATTCTCATCGACGGCAAAGATATCCGATCCATTGCCCCCCAGGAACTGCGGCATAAATTCGGCATTGTGTTTCAAAACGACTTTGTTGCCGAAGGCTCTATCTCTGACAATATCCGTTTCTTCCGGGCAATCAGCAATGAGGCGCAGGTCCGGGCAGCGGAAGATGCCCAGGCAGCGTTTATCAGAGAAAAAGAGGGCAGTATGAATGCCCATGTGGCCGTCCGCGGCAATAACCTCTCCGGCGGCCAGAAGCAGCGGCTTCTCATCGCCCGGGCGCTGGCATCGGACCCGGAAATTCTGATTTTGGATGATGCCTCATCTGCCCTTGACTATAGAACTGATGCCAATCTGCGTTCCAGTCTGCGCAAGAACTACCGCGACACCACCACTGTGCTGGTAGCACAGCGGATCAGCAGTTTGCGCCACGCGGATCTGATCCTGGTGCTGGATGATGGCAATGTCATCGGCGCAGGCAATCACGAAACCCTAATGCGATCCTGCGAGGAATACCGTATGATCGCCCATACCCAAATGGGTGACGGAAAGGAGGAAGCCTGATGGCAGGACCTTTCCCCGGTGGCGGCGGAATGCAGGGCCGGTTGACCCGCAACGAAAATAACGGTGACCGCCGCACCTTCCAAAATGTTCCGATCCACAAAGGCAAGCTCATTGGCCGGCTGTGGAAATACTTGGGCAGAAACCGGATCCTCATCGTTATGGCAGTGTTGCTGTCCCTTTCCAGCAGTCTTTTATCCCTTTACGGACCGAAACTCTCCGGCAAAGCCATCAACGCCATTGATGTGAAGCCGGGTACACCAATCGACTTTGATGTTATTTGGCGCTGCGCTGCGCTGATGCTGATCTGTTACATCAGCTCTTCGATCCTAACTTACTTATTAAACGTGGTGATGATCCGGCTGTCCCGGCGGGTGGCCAAGCAGATGCGCCGGGATGTGTTTGATAAACTGGTGACGCTGCCGGTAGGCTTTTTTGACCGCTATCAAACCGGTGACATCATCTCCACCATCACCTATGATGTGGACACGGTGAACCAAACCCTGTCAACTGACCTTCTGCAGATTTTGCAGAGTACCGTTACAATTTTGGTATCCTTTATTTATATGCTGACCATCGCCCCCATTTTGGTGCTGGTATTTTTGGTGACGGTCCCTGCCACCATTGCCTTTACCAAGTGGTATACCGGTATCGTGCGTCCTCTGTTCCGACGCCGCAGCGCCAAGTTGGGTCAGCTCAACGGCTTTGTAGAGGAGATGCTCTCCGGTCACCGGACCATTAAGGCCTACGGTGTGGAAGACGCGGTGCTGCAAGAGTTTGACAAGAAAAACAATGATGCCGTGGCCGCATACACAAAGGCAGAAGCCAATGGCACCATCAACGGACCGATGGTCAACTGCATTAACAATATTTCTTTGACGCTGGTGTGCGTGTTCGGTTCGGTGCTGTTCTTGCAGGGCAGAATCGGCCTGGGTGATTTGAGCAGCTTTGTGCAGTACTCCCGGAAATTCTCCGGTCCCATCAATGAGATCGCCAACATCACCGCCGAGCTGCAAAGCGCCTTTGCCGCCGCTGAGCGGGTGTTCGGTCTGATCGACGCAGAGCCAGAAAAGCCGGACAGCGAAAACGCCCGGGCGCTGGACGGTGTCACTGGCGATGTGAAGCTGGAACAGGTGGACTTTTCCTACATTCCCGGCACGCCCATCATCGAAAAGCTGGACCTGCACGCCAAACCCGGCAGCTTGACCGCCATTGTAGGTCCCACCGGCGCAGGCAAGACCACCATCATTAACCTTTTAATGCGGTTTTACGATGTGGACGACGGCAAGGTTTTGGTGGACGGACAGGATATCCGGGATCTGACCCGGACATCCTTGCGAAAAGCTTACACAATGGTTTTGCAGGATACCTGGCTGTTCCACGGCACCATCTACGACAATATTGCCTACGGAAAGCCTGACGCCACAATGGAAGAAGTGGTGGCCGCCGCCAAGGCCGCTCACATTCATTCCTTCATTTCCCGGCTGCCGGAGGGCTACAACACCGTGCTTGCTGACAATGGCACCTCCATCTCCAAAGGGCAAAAACAGCTTCTGACCATTGCCCGGGCATTCCTGCTGGATGCCCATATGCTGATCCTGGATGAGGCCACCTCCAATGTGGATACCCGAACAGAGCAGAAGATACAGGCAGCGATGCGGGAACTGATGCAGAAAAAGACTTGCTTTGTCATTGCTCACCGCCTTTCCACCATCCAATCGGCAGACCACATTTTGGTACTGAACGACGGCAAAGTCATTGAACAGGGCACCCACGAAAGCTTGATGGCACAGGGCGGTTTTTACCAGCAGCTGTACCTTTCCCAGTTCGACAGTGTTTCATAAAAAATGCCCGCTGCCTTTCGCAGCGGGCATTTTACAGTTACATTAACCAAAGGCATCCAAAGCCAGCTTGAACGCACCGTAAGCGCCAGCATCGTTTCCAAGGGATGCCAAAGCAAACCGGATGGAGCGGGAGGCGTGGAAAATATAGCGGTCAAAATACTTTTTCGCGCCATACAGAAGTGGCTGCCCTGCCTTGCAGACTCCGCCACCCAACACAACCACTTCCGGATCCACTGTGCAGCAGACATTGGCCAAAAACTGACCCATATAATCATAGACCTGCTCTAAAATCGCCAAAGCAGCTGCGTCTCCTGCCTTTCCGGCATCAAACACATCCTTACAGGTCAGATTTTCCACAGAAGTCAGGATGCTTTCTGCATTTTGCAAATACTGCTTTGCCAGCCGGACAATACCGGTTGCGGAGCAATACTGCTCTACGCAGCCTTTTTTACCGCAGCCGCAAACCTCCGTTTCCCGGGGATTCAGCACCAGATGACCGATCTCACCGCCGGCACCGTGGACACCGCTGACGGGCTTGCCGTCCACAATAATACCGCCGCCAACACCGGTGCCCAAGGTTGCCATCACCATATTGGTGCAGCCTGCACCGCCGCCCTTCCAGCTTTCACCCAATGCTGCCACATTGGCATCGTTCCCTGCCCGGACAGGAAATCCTGTAAGGTCTTCCAAAGCCTTTTGAATATTGAAAACGCCCCAACCCAAATTGATGCACTTGTTGACAACGCCGCTGCCGTCCACAGGACCGGGCACACCAATGCCGATGCCGAGGATTTGTTCCTTCGCAATACCGTTGTCTTTCAGGTAGCCCTTCACCGCCGCCGCTATATCCGGCAGGATCTGCTGACCGTCATTTGCCGTTACCGTTGGGATCTCCCAATTGTGGAGCATTTCTCCCAATTCATTAAAATAAGCCAGCTTGACAGTGGTGCCGCCCAAATCTACGCCAAAACCGTATTTCATACAAAGATGCCTCCTTATTCTTCTGCTTTCGCAAAGGCTTGACCAATGCCGTAATCCGTAAACAGCAGGTTGATATCCACAACGGTGGAGATTCCCGGCACAGTGCCGGAATTGGAGTACTGCCAGGCATCCACCTTGCACAAAAGGGGATTTTCCAGCTCATACATAGCGATCCACCAAGCGTACCGCTCCAGTTTTTCCATATCCAGCAGATGTTTTGCCTGATTTGAGCTGAAATAGAGCATCGGCTCACAGCCGCCGTTTTTTACCGCCTCGCAAAAAGCTATGGTAAACTCCGTCAGTTCTGTGCTTTCCACATTGGCCGTCCGGGCAGTTTCGTTCAAATACTCCCAGTCGTAAACCAGAGGCAGGTCCAACTTAAAATCTCCGATGATATCCAGGGCATAGCGGGCTTCCTCCTGGGCTTCCATAACAGTGATAGCCTGAGAAAAAAAGTAGGCCCCCACCAAAAGTCCCGCCTCCCGGGCTTCCCGCATGTTCTGCAGCGCACGGTTATCCGTCACCAAAGCGCCGGTTTCATACCCACGGTAGCCAAGACGGACAAACACAAATTCGATGCCCGCATCCGCTACTTTTTGCCAATCGATGGCACCCTGATGGTGAGAAACATCAATGCCCACCATTGCATTGCCTGCGATACAGGAAAGGTAGTCCCCTTCAAAAGCAAAATCCTCCGGGCCGTAAAGGCTCTCCGGCAGAGAATAGCCCTGGGTGGTTTCCGGCGGAGGTGTCGTAGTCGTGGACGGGTTTCCCCCGCTAACGCCGGAAGTTCCGTCACTTCCCGAGGTTTCCGGCAGCGACGGCGTTACTGTATCTGCGCTGCAACCGTTTAGCAGCAAAATACCGCCTAACAGCACCGTCAAAAGCACCCTGGCAATGCACCGCAACGACCTGGAACATTTATCCATATGCGTCTCCTTTTTTCATTTTCGTTCAGTATAACATACTTCGACGGATTCCACAAGTGGAAACCGGTGGCATTCTAAAAGGGAAAAACAACGCGAATTTTGGGAATGCCCCTTTTTTTGGGAAAGTTTTGGCGGAACACTTGCGTTTACCGCCATTTTGCTGTAACATAATTACAGGCACATTCAACACAATGAAAGGACGAATGATTTTATGATCAAAGTTGATATTTCCAATGTTTGGGGCCAACTTTCCCTGCCCGATCTTCTGGCGATCGAGAAGGAAGTGGCTGCGGCGCATCAGATGCTGACTGACGGCAATGGCCCCGGCAACGATTTTCTTGGCTGGCTTACCCTTCCCACCAAAGAGCAGACCGATGAGTTCACACGCATTCAGAAAGCCGCTGAGCGCATCCGGGCAAACTCCGATGTTTTCGTGGTCATCGGCATTGGCGGCAGTTACTTAGGCCCCCGGGCAGCTATTGAACTGATGCAGGGCTGCAACCACAATATCGGCAAAGGCAAGGGCAATCCCCAGATCTACTTTGCCGGCAACACCCTGTCCACCCGCCACTGGAATGAACTTTGCCGCCTGCTGGAGGGCAAGGACTTCTCTGTAGCTGTGATCTCCAAATCCGGCACCACCACTGAGCCCGCCATCGCTTTCCGGGGTTTGAAGTGGATGCTGGAGCGCAAGTACGGCACCGACGAGGCCAAAAAGCGTATCTTCGCCATCACCGACCCCTGCAAGGGTGCCCTGCGGCAGATGGCCACTGAAGAAGGCTGGGAGACCTTTGTCATCCCCCCCGCAGCCGGTGGCCGTTTCTCCGTTATGACCCCCGTGGGTCTGCTGCCTATGGCAGTTTCCGGCATCAATATCCGTCAGGTTATGGACGGCGCTGCCGAAGCCAAGGAAGAATACAACTATCTGCGTTCCTTTGAAAATCCCGTTTGGCTGTATGCCGGTGTCCGGAACCTGCTGTACCGTAACGGCAAGGTGATGGAGATCTTCGAGTCCTACGAGCCCGGTTTCAGTATGTTTGGTGGTTGGTGGCAGCAGCTTTTCGGTGAATCCGAGGGCAAGGACGGCAAGGGCATCTTCCCTGTCGCAGCAGAATTTACCGCAGACCTCC
>CAYVSU010000070.1:0-8008 GCA_964454215.1 uncultured Oscillospiraceae bacterium
ACTACTTCATCGACACCCACACCGCCGACGGCTACGATTTCATTCTGCCGCCCCATATGCTGGAGTACCAGTGCGGTCTGACTGCCGGTCAGTTCCCCAAGTTTGCTGACGAAGTGTTCAAGATTGCCAACCATCCCACGGAAGGCGGCACTTTCTATATGCTGCCCACCGCAGAGGCTGCTCTGGCATCTGTCTATCGGGACGAGATCCTGACAGAAGCCGATCTTCCCAAGAAATTCTTTGCTTACACTCCCTGTTTCCGTCGGGAAGCCGGTTCTCACCGGGCTGACGAACGGGGTATGGTGAGAGGCCATCAGTTTAATAAGGTAGAAATGTTCCAGTTTACAACCCCCGAAGGCTCTGACGAAGCCTTTGAGGAACTGGTGAAAAAAGCAGAAAATCTAGTTGCCGGTCTGGGTCTGCACTTCCGGACCGTGAAGCTTGCAGCAGGCGATTGCTCCGCTTCTATGGCAAGAACCTATGATATTGAGATTCTGATCCCCTCTATGAACGGCTATAAGGAGGTTTCCTCCGTCAGTAATGCCCGGGATTATCAGGCACGCCGTGGCAATATCCGCTATCGCCGCGCTGACGGCAAGATCGACTTTGTTCACACCCTGAACGGTTCCGGTCTGGCCACCTCCCGGATCTTCCCCGCCATTGTGGAGCAGAATCAGAGAGCCGACGGCTCTGTGGTAGTTCCTGAATGCCTGCGTAAGTACCTGGGCGGCCTGGAAGTGATTGAGAAATATAAAAAATAAATATTAAAAAGAAAGGAAAGAAAATTATGAGCAAGAATCCCGACAAAAAGTCCCTTTGGGCGGAATTTAAGGAATTTATCAACAAGGGTAATGCTATGGCGCTGGCTGTTGGTACGATCATCGGCGGTGCCTTCTCCAGTATTACCAAGAGCGTGACCAATGACTTGATTATGCCCATCGTCAACATTTTTATGGGCGGCACAGATTTCAGTGACGCTAAGATCGCTCTGCCCCGTATGCCCTGGGTTGAACCCACCTATGAAATGGTTGTCAACGAAGCCGGTGAAGAAGTTCCCCAGATCGTGGAAAATTATCTGACCTATGGCAACTTCATTTCTGCCGTTATCAATTTCCTGATTATGGCTGTTGTTGTGTTCTTCATTGTCAAGGCGATGAACACCCTGACTGACGCTGCTCGTCGCAAGGATCGGGAAGCCGCCGAAGCTGCTGCCGCCGCTGCTGCAGAAGAAGCTGCCAAGAATCCTCCCGCACCTCCCGCACCCACCAGCGAGGAACTGCTGGCTGAGATCCGCGATCTGCTGAAAAATAAGTAATATAATCGATAATAAAGTATCGGTTAAAATTATATCAAAAATATTGAAAGAAGGATCCGTGAATGTTCAAGATCGTTCGTAAAAAGGAACTGAACTCCGCAGTAACCCTGTTGGAGATCGAAGCTCCCTTCATCGCCAAGAAGGCAAAAGCCGGTCAGTTTATTATTTTCCGTATCGACGAGCAGGGTGAGCGCGTTCCCCTGACCATCGCCGGTTATGACCGGGAAAAGGGTACTGTCACCATCATTTTCCAGAAGGTCGGCTTCTCTACCATTGCTCTGGGTAACCTGAATGAAGGCGACTATATCCGGGATTTTGTCGGCCCCCTGGGTAAACCCACTCCTGTGGAAGGCAAGAAGAAGGTCTGTGTTGTTGGTGGTGGCGTCGGCTGTGCAATCGCTCTGCCCTCTGCCGCGGCTTTTAAGGAAGCCGGTGCGGAAGTCACCGTTATCGTTGGTTTCCGCAGCAAGGATATCGTCATTCTGGAAGAGGAATTTAAAGCTGTTGCCGATCGCTTTATTCTGATGACTGACGACGGTTCTTACGGTCAGCACGGTCTGGTCACCCAGCCTTTGAAGGAGATGCTGGAGGCCGGCGAGCAGTTTGATGAGGTTTTGGCCATTGGACCTATTCCTATGATGAAGTTTGTCAGCCTTACTACCAAGCCCTTCGGTACTCACACCAGTGTGTCTTTGAACCCCATTATGGTGGACGGCACCGGTATGTGCGGCGGCTGCCGTGTTACCGTAGGCGGCGAAGTAAAATTTGCTTGCGTAGACGGCCCTGAGTTTGACGGTCACCTGGTAGATTTCGCAGAGCTGATGAGCCGCAATTCTACATATCGGGATCGGGAAGCAGAAGTTAAAGAAAATCACGCCTGCCGTATGGATGCTATGGGCAAGGCCCTGATTAAATAAGAGGGAGGAAACTGTAATGGCGAATATGACTTTAACAAAAACCCCTATGCCTGAGCAGGATCCTCAGGTTCGTGCCCGCAATTTCAAAGAAGTTGCTCTGGGTTACACCCCCGAAATGGCCATTGAGGAAGCTGGCCGCTGCCTGAAGTGCAAGAATCCTAAGTGTGTGGAAGGCTGCCCTGTCAATGTCCGCATCCCTGAGTTCATCGCTAAGGTCCAGGAAGGCGATTTTAAAGCTGCTTACGAGATCATCACCTCCACCAACGCACTGCCCGCCCTTTCCGGCCGTGTCTGCCCTCAGGAGAGCCAGTGTGAGGCCCGTTGTGTCCGTGGTATTAAGGGTGAGCCTGTTGCGATTGGCCGTCTGGAGCGGTTCGTAGCGGACTGGTATCGGGAAAATGTGAACGCAATGCCTGAGAAAGCTGTCTCCAACGGTAAGAAAGTTGCCGTTGTGGGCTCCGGCCCTGCCGGTATGACCGCCGCCAGTGACCTTGCCAAGCGGGGCTATGAAGTGACTATGTTTGAAGCTTTGCACACTGCAGGCGGTGTTTTGGTCTACGGTATTCCCGAGTTCCGTCTGCCTAAGGCATTGGTTGCCAACGAGATCACCAAATTGGAGGCTCAGGGCGTGCAGGTGATGACCAATATGGTCATCGGCAGAGTTCTGACCATTGACGAACTGTTTGAGATGGGCTATCAGGCTATCTTTGTAGGCTCCGGTGCCGGTCTGCCTATGTTTATGAATATCCCCGGCGAGAGCCTGAAGGGCGTTATGTCTGCCAATGAGTACCTGACCCGTACCAATCTGATGAAGGCTTACACGGAAGAAGCTGACACACCCGTCATCAAGTCCAAGGCCGTTGCTGTTGTTGGCGGCGGTAATGTGGCGATGGATGCTGCCCGCTGCGCAATGCGTCTGGGTGCGGAGCACGTTTATGTTGTTTACCGCCGTGGCGAAGCTGAGATGCCCGCCCGTCTGGAGGAAAAGCACCACGCTAAGGAAGAGGGTATTGAGTTCAAGACCCTCTGCAACCCCGTAGAGATCGTTGGTGACGAGAATGGCCGTGTCAGCGGTATGAAGTGCATCCGTATGGAACTGGGCGAGCCTGACGCTTCCGGCCGCCGCCGTCCCATTGAAGTTCCTGATTCCGAATTCTTACTGGAAGTGGATACTGTCATTATGTCCCTGGGCACCAGCCCCAACCCCCTGATCCGCTCCACCACTCCGGGTCTTGACACCAACCGCAAGGGCTGCCTCATCGTCAACGAGAACGAGATGACCACCCGTGACGGCGTATTTGCCGGCGGCGATGCTGTTACAGGCGCTGCCACCGTTATTCTGGCAATGGGCGCCGGCAAGAAGGGCGCTGCTGCTATCGACGCTTATCTGAATCAGTAAAATTTTCAGCTTCTCCCCCCACCTGTTTTCGGGTGGGGGGATTTTTTTCCGGATTCCGGAAATCAATTCTATATTTAATTGTATAATGACAAAAACCCCTTGTTTTTTACATAGAAATATGTTAAAATTTAGGGTGAGAAAATATGCTTTTTTCTGCGCTTTTCCGTAGAAGATTTTTACTTTGAAAGGAGCCGTTTTATGTATTCATCCGCCTATGTCTGGGCAAAGGTTTTGAATTATCTGGAAGAATGCCTGGGTGATATTATGGTCTCTGCGTGGTTTGATGATGCAGAGGTCGTGGAACTGAATGAGGAGCATTTGATCATCCACTCTTCCTCGGATTTCCGTCGGGAGATCATTCGTCAGCGCTGCAGTTCCTATATCCAGGAAGCATTGAAGGAAATATTTAATTCCGATGCCAAGCTGATCGTTTTTGACGATAAAGAGCTGGAAGAATTCCGCTCCAAGGGAGAAAACCGCACCGTAATGGACTTTAATCCCCAGTTTAATTTTGAAAATTTCGTAGTTGGTCCTTCTAACCGGTTTGCCCACAGTGCGGCCTTGGCGGTTTCCAACCATCCCGGCGATGTCTATAACCCGCTGTTTATTTACGGCCCTCCCGGTGTGGGTAAAACCCACTTGCTGTACGCCATCGCCAACGGTATCCGTAAGAAAAATCCAGAAGCCAATATCGTCTACATCAAGGGCGACCAGTTTACCAACGAATTGATCGCGGCATTGCAGAGCGGTAAGAACATTGAATTCCGCAGTAAATACCGGGAAGCGGATCTGTTTTTGATCGATGATGTGCAGTTTATCGCCGGTAAGGAATCCACCCAGGAGGAATTTTTTCATACTTTCAACAAGCTCTATGAAGAGCATAAGCAGATCATCATGACCTCCGACCGAAAGCCCAGCGATATGCTGACTTTGGAAGACCGCTTAAAGACCCGGTTTGAGTGGGGTCTGCTGGCAGATATCCAACCGCCGGATTATGAGACCCGAATGGCCATTCTGCGAAATAAGGCGAAAAATCTGGGTCTGAATTTGGATGATGACGTGTGCAACTACATCGCCATCAATGTGACGAATAATGTCCGGCAGATTGAAGGAACTGTAAAGAAAATTATGGCTTACCGGGACCTGAATAATATGCCTTTGGATCTGAATAACATTTCCCGGGCAATCAACGATATGTTTAAGGTGGAAGGTAACGCTCTGCCCACGCCCAGCCTGATCATCAGCCAGGTTTGTAAATTTTATGATGTGGATGAGATCGCGCTTCGTGGCTCCAATAAGAGCCGCGGTATCGTAGAACCCCGGCAGGTGGCTATGTATCTGGTCAGAAAGCTGACAAACCTCAGCTTCCCGGAGATCGGCGTGGAATTTGGGCGGGATCACGCCACTGTTATGTATGGCATCCGCAAGGTGGAAACCCTGCTGAAGCAGAACGACACCAACCTGCAAAACAATATTCGGGATATTACCGCTAATATCAACAGTCTGCTGTAAATTTCCACAAAGGCTGTGGAATGTGGAAAAAAATCCTGTGGAAAACCCAGTTGAGAAAACAGAAAAAAAGTGCCTGTTGATAACTTCTTTTTCTTCCACATTTGCCTGTGGAAGAAAAAACGTTGCGGCTGTAAGGAAAAACCCACTTTTCCACATAAAATTTCCCTACTACTGTTACTACTGCAAATATTATGATAAATATATATATCTTTTATTATTTACAAGAAAGGATTAGCGAATATGCGTTTTACCTGTGAAAAAAGTATGCTGATGCAAGGACTTAATATTGCCAGCCGTACCGTTGCTGCAAAGAGCAGCCTTTCTGTATTGGAGGGTATCCTCTGCCGTGCGGAGGACGGCTTGTTTCTGACCGGATATAATATGGAAACCGCCATCACCTATACGGTGGAAGCAGAGATCACCGAAGCCGGTACCTGCATCCTGCCGGCCCGTTTATTCGGCGATATTATCCGCCGTCTTCCGGAAGGTCCAGTAACGGTCGTTGTGGATGACAATTTCAAGGTCTCCATCCGCAGCGGTTACGCCTCCTTCAATATTTCTGCGGAAAAAGCAGAGGATTATCCGGAACTGCCCGATGTCAGCGACAGTGGCTGTGTCTTCATTCCTCAGAGCGCTCTGAAAGAGCTGATCTCCGGAACGATTTTTGCTGTTTCTGAAAATCAGGGCAGACCTATCCATACCGGCGTGAAATTTGAAGTCAATGATAACGGCGTTTCTGCCATTGCTGTAGACGGTTTCCGTCTGGCCCGCCGGACCTGGCATCCGGAAAGCCCCATCGGCAGGGACTTGAATTTTGTGGTTCCTGCACCGGCATTGAAGGAAGTGGAGAAAATTTTGACCGATGCCGAGGAAGAAGTTGGCTTCACCCTGGGCAGAAAGCACATTTTATTCAAAATCGGCAACGCAACTTTGATCTGCCGCCTGCTGGAAGGTGATTTTCTGGATTGGCGTCGAGTCGTTCCCACCAACTGCCCCATTAAATTGGTTGCCAATGTTTCGGATCTGTCCGGTTCTTTTGAGCGGGTGGGTCTGATCGTTTCGGAAAAATATAAGAGTCCGGTGCGCTGTGTATTCTCCAATCAGGTTCTGCAGCTGCGGACCAATACCACCATCGGCGCTGCGGAGGACCGCTGCTCCATCGCCGGTGACGGCAAAGAACTGGAGATCGGTTTTAATGTTCGTTTCCTGGCAGATGCTCTTCGGGTCATTCCTTCGGAAGAGGTGGTTATGGAGCTGACTAACGGCTTAAGTCCCATCGTGCTCACCCCGGCGGATGAAAAGTATGACTATTCCTATATGGTTCTGCCGGTACGGATCAAGAGTTAAAAAACTGTTTAGGAGTTTTTTATGAAGGTTGTTGTAAGAAAAAAGGATGACTCAGTTCCTGTTCATATTCAGACGGAGTATATCAAACTGGAATCGGCTATGAAGCTGGCCAACATCGTTCCCTCCGGCGGCAGCGCCAAAAATGAAATTCAAGAGGGTTACGTGTCCGTTAATGGCGAAATTTGCACTATGCGGGGCAAAAAACTCTACCCCGGCGACCGATTCCAATTCGAAGATACGGAATACCGTATTTGCACCTATGAGGCTAAATAAGCTGCAGCTCCGGGATTTCCGGAATTATGTAAATTTAAAAATAGATTTTGATCCGGGCGTCAACCTGATTGTGGGTCGGAATGCCCAGGGAAAGACCAATCTTTTGGAAGCGATCTCTTATCTAGGTAGCGGTCGCAGTTTTCGGGCGCAAAAAAACGGAGAAATGATCCGTTTCGGCGCGGAATTTGCAGATCTGGAAGGTTCTGTTTTCTCTCAGGAGCGGGAACAGACCCTTCGTTGGGTGCTGTTTTCCGGAAGCCGACCCCGTCAAATCTGGCGAAACGGCGCGAAAAAGAAGACAGCGGCAGATATTAACGGAGTTATGTCAACTGTTTTATTTTGCCCTGAAGATCTGATGGTTCTGAAAACCGGCGCTGCGGCAAGACGCCGGTTAGGTGATAATGCGTTATGTCAACTTCGACCTAATTACGACGCGGCATTGGCGGAATACAATCGGATTTTGGAGCAAAAAAGCCGCATTTTGAAAGATCACCACGAAAATCCCGGAGTTTTGGAAATCTTGCCGGAGTATAATACCAGACTTTGCCAGGTAGGTGCGCTTCTGATCTCCTACCGGGCCCGGTTTTTCGACAGCTTAGGAAAATCCGCAGCAGTGTATCACGGACAGTTTTCCGGCGGATGTGAGGATTTTTCTCTGGAATATAAAACTGTTTCTACGGTTTCCGATCCATTTGCGCCGGTATCCCAGCTGAATCAGGCACTTTTGGAGCATTTGGAGTCCCATTATCGGGCGGAACTGGAAAGCGGGCAATGTTTAACAGGACCGCATAAGGATGATTTTTCCGTTTCTCTTTCCGGAATCGATTTAAAATCTTATGGATCTCAGGGACAGACCCGGACAGCGGCGATCAGCCTTAAATTGGCCCAAAGGGAACTGATGAAACGGGAATCCGGGGAAGAACCGGTCTTGCTTTTGGATGATGTTCTTTCAGAGTTGGATCCCGGACGGCAGGATTTTGTATTAAATCAAATTATTTCCGGTCAGGTGTTTATCACCTGCTGTGAACCCGGCCGCTTTACCAAGCTGGGTAAGACCGTTGAGATTGAAAACGGAAATGTAAAATATTAGGCGGCATTGCCACGGGGCTATTACCCCTCGTAATGACATCCCATTTTATACATTTAAGATTTTTCAAGGACAGGAGTAAAAATTTATGTCTGACGAAACAAAAGTAACACAAGAATATGGCGGCGAGCAGATCCAGGTGCTGGAAGGCCTGGAGG
>CAYVSU010000071.1:0-7547 GCA_964454215.1 uncultured Oscillospiraceae bacterium
ACCTTCATGCACTTGCCTGCCTTGAAGTCCAGATAGCCATCCATCCACTTGGACATAGGAATGGTCTTGCTGACCATAGGAGACAAGTCGATGCACTTGTTGTTCAGGATGCGCATTGCACGTTCCCAAGTAATGGTGCTGGTGGACTTGTCGCCCAGAATGGTGATCTCCTTGGTGTAAACGATGTTGTAGTAATCCAGGGGAATCTGACCCATATTCATACCAACAGCAACAAAAGTGCCCTTCTTCTTGCAGCAGTCGAAGCCGCTGAGGATGCCGGGAACAGAGCCGGAGCACTCGTAAACATAGTCAGCACCGCGGCCGTCGGTCAGGTTGGCGATGTATTCCTTCAGGTTGGTCTTGGTGCTGTCGACGCAGTGCTCGATACCCCAATTTTCCTGAGCAAAACGGAAACGGTCAGCATCAGCGGTGATGCCGGACAAAACGACCACGCAGCCACTCATCTTAGCAATGGCAGCAACCATCTGACCAATGGGGCCAGGGCCTGCGACCAAAACAACGTCGCCGGGCAGGGGGTTGGTCAGGATACAGGTAGCGTGAACGGTGCAGGCAAAAGGCTCAGCAAGAGCACCAACATCGTAGCTCAGATGATCAGCCAGCTTGTGGGCATGCTTCTCCGCAACGATGCAGTACTGGGCAAAGTAGCCGTCAACGGAGGAACCCAGAGCGCTGCGGTTGCCGCACAGGTTGGTCTGACCCTTACGGCAGTACTCACAAGTGCCGCAAGCCTTCAGTGTGGT
Organism: uncultured Oscillospiraceae bacterium; assembly: GCA_964454215.1. GTDB lineage: Bacteria > Bacillota > Clostridia > Oscillospirales > Oscillospiraceae > Faecousia. The sequence goes on from CAYVSU010000071.1 coordinate 762, forward strand.
CTCAGCAGTGACACGATCGCCAACTTTAAAGGAAGTAACGCCTTCGCCAACTTCAACAACTTCACCAGCACCTTCGTGGCCGATGATAACGGGGCAACGATAGCGGTCAGCCATCAGGCCATTGAACAGAGCGTGAATATCAGAGCCACAGATGGAAGCGGCCATAACCTTGACCTTCAGCTGGCCAGGACCTGGCTTTGGCTCAACAACATCCGTTCTGAAAACGGTACCTTCTACGCCATGGGCTTCTTTTACAATTGCATTCATAATAAATTCCCTCCGTAATTTGTTCTTTCGAAAAGTTTTACTAAAATACGCAATACTATTTTACAAATTAGTGTTTACACAATCAATCCAATATGATAAAATGATTTTTATAAAATTCATCAATGATTGGGGTCACGTATATGGAGCATCCATTCAAATTTTTGGAAGGAAAAGTAACCAACCGAACTGAATTCCAGATCATCAAGGGACCACAACCTACGTTAGCGCTGATCTACTTGAAGGAAGGTTGCTTTTCTCTGGAGATCGGCAACGCCAAGACTATGGTAAAGAAGGGTGAATGTTCGATTTTTCCTGACGATATTGATTTTCTCCGATCTGTTATTGCCCCCATTTCCTTTATTTATGTAAAGTTCACCATAAACCCCAGTTGCCCGATAGTATTTCCCCTCCCCCACGGTAAAGTGGTTTTTCAGGACATACAGCGTTTTCGAAATAATATCGAAAAATATGAATCACTCCTTGGAAACACATCTCCCCAAGCAGTATATTACCGGGAGCACATCTTGGAAGACATACTGCTGCAGGTCTCGTTGGAACACACTGACGGCTATTTGTTCCATACAGAGGATTCCGACACATTGGAATATGCCATCCAAAATTGCCGGGACACCATCGTTAATGCAGCCATTCATTACATTCGTTCTGAGCTGAACCACAAAATCACTATTGAACGCATATGTCACGCTATTGGAACAAATCCTTCAACCCTCAATTTTAAATTCCGCAAAGAGCTTTCCCGTCCGGTAGGTGAGTTTATTATCCATGAAAAAATGAAGCTGGCTGCGCGGTTTGTAACCAACACCACCTTTTCTATCTCAGAAATAGCCACCCGCTGCGGATTTGACAATGTTTATTACTTTAGCAATTCCTTCCGGAAATTTTATGGAATGACACCAACGAGCTACCGCAAAGCTAACCGGTAATCTATTTCAGATAATCCATAAAGCACCCCACCCGCAGTCAGCATTTGACTGCAGGTGAGGTGTTTTTTACAAGTTGAGATCATCGGTTGCAGGGTTATCCAGCAGCTCTCCGGATTTGGTAAAACGGGAGCCGTGACAAGGACAGTCCCAGGAATGTTCATGGCGATTCCATTGCAGAGCACAACCTAAATGCGGGCATCTCGGTTTTGTCGGTCGCATCAAATTCCCAGCGGTGTTCAGTAGATTTACGAAAAGCTGCGGATGCAACATACTGCGACTGGGTGAAAACACATCGCTAAAAGGATTATGTCTTCCCTGCACCAGATCTGAAAGGATCATCGCTGCAACCATAGAAGATGTCATGCCCCACTTGTTAAAACCGGTGGCAACGTACAGATTGGGCGTATTTTTGCTGTACTCCCCAATATACGGAATCTCATCCAGCGTCATACAGTCCTGGGTCGCCCAGTGAGAAATGATTTTTGACTTGGGATAAAAAGCACCCTTTACCTTCTCCAGTGGTTCCCATCCCTGGGCAGTTTTTCCTGTTTTGTGGCCCCCGCCGCCAATCAGAAGCAGATCTCCGTAACTGCGAAGAGACAATCCGCTGTTTCCCTCATCCCGATACATCCCATCCAGTTTTTCCGCATTTTGAAGTGCCAGCACATATGAGCGCTGTTGATACATTTTTGCAAAATAGGCACCGTGTTTATTAAGGATTGGAAAATGGCTAGCTACTACAATTTTGTCGGCGCGAATCGCGCATTCATCCGTAATAACATAATGAGACGAAAACTCCCTTGCGGTGGTTTGTTCATAAATTTCCAATCCGTCAGCCAGAGCATACAGAAGCTTCAGTGGATTCATCTGTCCCTGACGAAAAAAACGCACAGCACCCACAGTATCAAACGGTAATGGCAGTTTTTGTTCAAATCCCGCAGGAATTTTCATCTGCTGCAATGCTTCCAATTCTCGCTCAAGATGTTTTGCCGTGTGGACGGAATAGATATAATTATCCTTTGTTTCAAATTCGAACTCTACCGTTCCGGAAAGGCTGCGGTACTGCTGCAATGCCAATTCGTTTGCCTGCCAGTAAAGCCGCGCTATCTCAGCACCGTATTTCTTTAAAAGTTTGTGATATACCAGCCCGTGCTGACTGGTAATCTTGGCAGTAGTATTACAAGTCACACCGCTGCCAATGCGATCTGCCTCGATCAAAACACAGGAAATATCCCGCTGCTTTAGCATATATGCGCACAGCACGCCGGCCATTCCGCCTCCAATGATCAAAACATCTGTATGGATGTCCCTGTTCAGTTTTGGATAACGGGTATACGGTTTTGTATTTACCCAAATGGATTCATTCATATTATCACCCACAGGAAGTATACCCACAAAAATGAAAAAGAGCCAATATTTGGCTCTTTTTTATTATATTTCCGTTCCGAACAGGTCATAGTGCATCCAAAGCACTGTATAGCGGTCTTTCAGTTCTTTGGCGTAGGCAACCGCATCCGCAATCTTTTCCATAGTATACAGGTGGTAAAATTCTTGTACATCCAATCCCACAGCCAAAAGCATCTGCACGATCTCCTCTGCTTTTGGCATCTGCTGCAGGGTTTTCCGAATTTCTTGTTCATTTTCCCGGTAAACACAAAGCATATTCTTTTTGTACAAGCCAACCTTATCCTGCAGGGCAATACAGTTGCCCGCAACACTCCCGTATATACGATTCATTTCCCCAACATATTTCTGCCGTGTGGGACGGTATTGTTCCTGTGGCCAAGGCGTGCGCAGGATTTTTTCCCGCAGAGCAGCAGTTATAACCGTAGAATATGCTACATCAACACCATGGGGAAAATACGGCTCATTATGGACAATTCCGGTAACCTCAAAAAAGTGGGAAAGATGGTGCTCTGAGCCGGAAGCCGGACGGGATGACCCCGCAAAGCTCATCGCGATCCCCACGGTCACCAGAGCCTCCATAAGCACCTGAATGCTATGTGCTTCCCTTCTCTGCAATCCCTCGGCCAGCAAAAGGGTCTTTTGCACCATAGAAAATGCCAGATCGAAGATCCATTGACAAAAGTATTCCCCATTTATAATGCGACTAAGTTGCCAGTCGTTCAGTGCCGAAAATTTACCAATGATATCCCCGTATCCAGCGCGGATCAGCTCCATAGGCGCATTTTTCAGAACATCTGTATCTGCAATGATCGCTTTTGGCAATCCAGCAGGAACGGTTACTTTCATACCGCCTAAAATCATCGCAGCACCGGTGGAGGTGTATCCGTCCATCGACGGTGCTGTGGCGACCACATAGTAAGGAATGCCGCTCTGGTGGGAAACATATTTACATAGATCCTGAATGACACCGGAACCGATACCAATGATCAATGTGATGCCATCAAGCGCCGCGCTAACCTTTTCAATAGCTGCTTCGTCAGGGATCAGCACCGTATTTCCCGGGAAAATGATCCGCCTGATTTGCTTTCCATGCAGTACGGCAACCGTTTGCTTCCCCGCCGCAGCAAAGGTATTTTCATCCGCAACCAACAAGATTGTTTGGTAATCACCAACGATCTTCACAAGATGGGAAATTGCGCCCTTCTCAATAGAAACATAAGAAATATCGCAACTATGATGCCGCCCGCAAGGACAGTCAAATCCTTTCAGAAGTTCCATAATGTCCATAATCTCACCTGATCAACGTTCATTTCTGTAATGATCGCAAATAAGCATCCAATTTATCGGGAAAGTTTACCGTCATCCCATCTACGCCAAGGTCACACATTCTCTTCATCAGCATATCATCCCGTACGCCCCACGCTCTCACACCCAATCCCGCATTTCGCCACTTTTTCATAAGCTCCACGGTAACAAGCTCCGCTTTCGGCGCAATTTCCTCACCGCCGATCTCCAGCAAGCGCGCAATCGTCTCATCATTCGCGGAAGAAACCAGCCAACCTACCCGTGCTGTGCTGTCCAGCGCTTTGACCTTCTGAATATAGGGAAAATGAAAACTAGTAAAAGTTGCTTTATGCAGTATTCCGAATTCTTTTACCATAGTAAGGGTTTCTTCTTCCGTATCCGCGTCCTTGAGTTCAATAGCAAAGCTAATATCAAACCCGGAAAATTTCTCCAAAAAATCGCGCAGCGGAACAATCCGGTCATAAAATCTATTGTTGCTGCCGCCACGGATCTTCATTTGCCCCAATTCCGCCCAAGTATGCTCGCAAAGTTTTCCGCTACCGTTTGAAACTCTATCAATAGTATCGTCGTGGAATAAGACCAAAACACCATCCTTGGTTTTTCGGACATCCGTTTCGATTCCATTCGCACCTTGAAGCAAGCCCAAGTAAAAGGATGAAAGCGTATTCTCCGGTGCGTATTGGCTGGCACCTCTGTGCGCATAGTTGATCATAACTGCACCCCTTTCAGACCCATCATATGCTAGTGTTAAGTCAGGGACATATTCAGCCTATGGCTCCATCTGACAAGGGGGCTAAGGCTGCAACTTGTGAAAGTTCTTTCTACAAGTTGCAATTCTGCATAACAACAGGTGTTTTCTTTAATTCAATATAACATTTTCCATTTGATATTTCAAGTTACATATAAAGATAGCGTTATCCCGAAATTGCGAGATAACGCTATCAGAAAAACGCCTCTGCTTACAGAGGCGTTTTTTCTTACAGATTCATCAAAGTAACCATATACTGGCCCAGTTTCCGGGCAAAGGTCACTGCTTCCTGGTGGAAGCCCGCATCAAAACCCTTTGAGAAATTATGGATCTCATAGGTGAATTCACCTTCATACCCAATCTGACCCAGAGCCTTCATGAAGCTTTCCCATTGAATCGTTCCGTGGTATGGCAGAATGTGATCATCCCACTGGCCTTTATTATCGTTTACGTGCAGGCACTTCAGCCTTTTGCCCATCTGCAAAACAGCCGCCGCCTGATCCACCTTGTTAAGATTACCGTGACCGGTATCCCAGCAGATACCAAAGAGCGCATCGTCACCCAGCAAATCCACAAGCTCTATCAAGTCATCAGAGGATGCCGCAAATTTTGGCATTGTGCGGATGAACATATTCTCAATCGCAATACCGACTCGGTGCTTTACAGCAGCATCACCAAGCCGCTTGAACATTTCCAGATTTTTCAGAAGTGACCGGGATTTTGAATACCAAACATCATCGCAATAGGACTGCGGATGCACAACTAACCAGCGGATACCGCACAGACCAGCCGCTTCAATGTCGCGTAAAATTGCGTTGTCTCGGCGGTCCTGTTCTTCCTGTGTAAGCAACTCACAGTGCTCAACATTATAAAAATGTGCGTGACCCTGCGTTATAGGAAGTCCCACAGCTTCTGCAGTAATAATTTGTCTGTCCAACCACTCCCGCCAGTTTTCTTTGGCCATAGGATCTTCCTGCAGACGCCAGAAGGCAAGATCCAGATCAATACTGTCGAAACCGCCAGTTGCGATCATTCGGATCGCGTCTTCACTGGAATAGATCTCCTTGTCCCAAAGGATATGGTTGCAAATGTTGGTAGATGTGGAAACTTTTGTTTTCGTACTCATTTCTTGCATCTCCTCTGAATGTTTTGCAGACCGGCATTTGGTTGGCAAATGCCGGTCTGCTGTTTTGCTTAATCCTTACGCTTTACAATCTTAACCACAATGATGGCCACAACACCAACAATGGCAATACCAACCACAATAGTTGCGATCCGTAGTGTCTTCCACAGCGTGTAGGAAGGCTCGGGAGTTTCCGCAGGTTCTTCCGTTCCACCAGGTTCTGTGGGTGTGGTTGTACTACCGGGCTGGGTAGGTTCAACAGGATCGGTAGGTTCTGTAGGATCAGTTGGATCTACGGGATCGGTGGGATCAACAGGATCAGTAGGATCAACAGGATCGGTAGGATCCACAACAGGATCTTCATCTGAGTCCTTGCTCACCAACTGAATGGTGATTTTTTTACCGTTCTCTCCCACGTTACCTGTGAGATTGCCCACATCCTTGAATCCATCAGGAACTGTTACCTTGATCTTATACTGTGTCCCAACAGGAAGACCTTTAATAGTAATGCTCTGTCCCTTAGAAACGGACACCGTTCCGCAAGGAATATCTCCATGCAAGATTCTCCCTTCTCGAGGTTTTTAAAAACCTTTTGCGAGTATACTACCCAAATATGCGAATTATGTACAGAAAGTATTAACCGATCTGAAAAATAAGGTTGCATTTTTGACAACGCTTATTTGAACAATATTTATATCTTCGACCCGCCTCAGCAGAAAGCTGTACCCATAAAATATTCCGCCCAGTAGCGATACTTCTGATTGTCTGCGAGCAGTAAAAAGATATTTCAGAAGTATTTGTATAATTTCCACTGCTTTTAGTGCAATGGTTTGCTTACACTATCAGTAAAATAAAATCCACCCACATGCTATTGAGGCATATTTCACAAGGCCGGATATAATGAAAAGCGACAGATTCCCTGCGGAATCTGTCGCTTTTTGGTGGAGTCGACGATGTTAAAGACGAACTATTTATCTCTTTGAGAGAAACCT
>CAYVSU010000072.1:0-7467 GCA_964454215.1 uncultured Oscillospiraceae bacterium
TGGCAAGCCTCTTTGTTTATTTGAAAATTTGACATATCCAATAGATAAACCCATAAACTGCGCTTGCACTCACGCCATAGACGATAACAGGCCCGGCGATGGTGAACATCTTTGCGCCAACGCCAAGCACAAACCCCTCTGCTTGTGGTCAATTAGGACCCATAAAAAACTGCCTATCCGCTTTGATAGGCAGTTCTATTTATAGTGCGGTTTGGAATTATTAGTCAACCCCAAAATATAGTCAGTAGAAGTTTTATATAACTGAGCCAGACGAATCAACACATCCGTAGGAATATCACGCAAACCACGTTCATATCGACTGTACTGAGGTTGTTTCATACCAAGATAATTTGCAACCTGTTGCTGTGAAAAATCACGATCCTCCCGAAGATCCCTTAATCTAGGATAATAACTGTCCATATCAGCACCAACTTTCATAATCGTTTGGTATTGACAGCGTAACATGACTGTGATATAATTTGCTCATTACATAACCGTACGGTTATATTTTTATGGAGGTAGACATATATGTGGATTCTTACTTGGAAAAAATATAAGCTTTCAAAGGGCGCAACTTTCATTAGCGTTGTTGGTGCTCTTATGCGATATGCCGCTGTTCTGTGTATTATTTACGGCGCGATTGCCGGCCTCGTTGTTTGTGGTGCCATCGGCGTTGCCCTCCATTTCTTAGCAGAGCATATCCATAACGGTAAATGGCAGAAAATGGTGTCCGAAAAAGGTTTTGCATCTAAAATCGCTGCAGGGGATATTGATACCGCCGTTCGCGTATATAATGCGAACCCCTCTGACAGCACCTTAAAATTCATCGCTTCCCACAATGCCCACGTAGCAGAGGAAGTTCGGTCACGAATCAAGAAGTAGCCACAAAAGGCTTGACCTCTCGGTCAAGCCTTTTGTATTGTAGGGACACCGCTCCTGCGGTGTCCGCAAATATCCTTATTACCAATGGACACCCGGGGACGGGTGTCCCCACAGTTAGAATAATGTTGTTATCCAATAAATCAAGCCATAGACTACCGATGCCGATACGCCGTAGACGATGACCGGGCCGGCGATTGTGAACATTTTCGCGCCGACGCCGAGAATGAAGCCCTCGGTTTTGAATTCCACTGCCGGGGCAGCAACCGAATTGGCAAAACCGGTAATGGGAACCAGCGTTCCCGCACCTGCGTGTTTGGCAATGTCATCGTAAACTGACAGCCCCGTCAGAAGCGCCGACAGAGCAACTAAGCTTATGGATGCCGCCGTGCTTGCATCGGTCTTTTCCAGCCCCAGCGATTTATAGCCGTTCATAGCCAGTTGGCCCAGCAGGCAGATCAGCCCGCCGATTACAAAAGCCTTTATACAGTCTTTACAAAGCGGCGACTTAGGCGCCATTTCCTGCACCAATTTTCCATATTCATTTTCCGTCATATCCATCCCTCCGCAAAAAGGATGCCCGGATTTTTACAAAAAATGCAGCGCCCAAGGACGCTGCATTTCAAATTACCAAACTTTTACCACATCAAAGCCGTCGCTGAATATATACAGCCAGCCGTTTTCCATAAATGCCCGCATTTGATCTTCGCTGCCGGAAACCGCCTGGTCTACCAGAACATTAAATTGATATCCATCAAAGTGCAGCAGGATATACCGCCGCTGTCCAAGGTGGTTAACACCCAGACCGACGAGATTGTTCTCCCGGTCAATGAAGTAAGATTTGTATGCTTCAGAGAAGATCACATTCTCCTCATAAGCGCAAACGGAAACAACACCCTCTTCCGTGGCCTCATATATCTCGATCTTCAGCTGCCAGGAATCGCCGTAGCCGATACCCATTAAGAAGCCATCCTGCATCTGAATCAAAGAACTGGAGTAACCGTCAATGGTGCCCGTATCTTTCCACGTAATATTGGACAGGTCAGAAAGATCGAAGAAATATACCGGGTCAGTCAGGAGGATAACTTCTGCTGTGCAGACATAGGCTGTGTTGCCGTCAAAGCGGACAGATTCTGCTTGCTCCCCTGCCGGAGCAAATTTTTCCACGCTGGCTACCACACTGAAATCTGTCAGAGACACGCAATAAAGGCTTACGTTTCGCTCCTGGGTGACCAACTCGATATATTCATCCGTTCCCTGACAAATCGCATTGTTAATGGAGGTGACCACACGCAAAGTGCCTGCGTGCTCATCCATACTGTACTGATTCTTGACATTACCCTGAACCGTCACGCTGCCGGTGTGCTCCAGTGTATCTTCTGCGTAGTTGATGCAGGAGATCTCTGTCATTGTGCGGGTTTCATAACCGTCGGCAGTATCTACCTTCTCGCTGAAACTTCTGGTGGCAAAAATATGCTCCTGGGATACATAAATGTTATCGGAGTAACTGAGCAATGCCGCAGAGTCCAGCACATCCAGCGTTTTGCCGTCTAACTTACTAATCACCGTATACCGGGTACTACTCAAGGTATCGGGACACAGGATGTCCTCTGCATCTACGGAAACCATATTGCCCGGCGTGCCGATCTGCGGCAAGAATGTGGATTCATCGTCAAAATCGTAATCAGACGCAATGCGGAAACTGGACATAACCAGCAGCTTTTCATTGACCATCCGGGAAGACAGATAACTGCCGGAAACATAGACTTCATTGACCTGAGTAATGCTCTTGGGGTTTGTCACATCCAAGGTCACCAGGATCGTGTTGGCACCTTTGTCAGACCGATACGCTGCCACCACCACTGTCAGGGTCGTGCAATCTTGGGACAGATACATTTCTGCACCGGTTGCATAGCCGTACGCACCAGTTTCATCTTTATACGTCTTATACGCCTCAATTTCAAAAGTAGCGACTTCTGTGCTGTTTTCTTCCGCCACTGTATAGACGGACAAAATTCCCTGCCGCAGATAGTAAACATACTCGGTGCTGCGCTTGATGATATCCGCCTCGGTGACGCCCTGGACCTGATTATCCGTTGTCTCCACATAGCCCTCTGACGGGTCGGATTCCGGCGTTTCTGCTGTATTGGAAGACAGGGCATCTTCCTCCAACCCGTCCGACAGAACACCGTTCATTTCGCCCATCACTTCTCCAAAGAGGTTATCATACTTGGGTGGCACATAGGTAGCGTCGTTGATTTTAACCATCAAACTGTAATAAGGGCTGGACTTATATTGGCGCAAACTGGGAGGCGTGGTGCTATAAGGCAGAAACAGGATCAGCAAAAGCATTGCCACACAGCTGCCCAGCGCCACAGCGGTAATCGTCCGTCTACGCCAGATTCTTTTCTTTATTGTACCGGCAACTTGGGCCGTTCTTTCATCATAAGTTCTCATAGGTGATGCCCTCCTTTTCAAGCAATTCCTTCAGGGCGACTTTGGCTCGGGCAAGCAGATTGTAGACCTGTTTGGCCGAATGCTTTAAAACAGAACAAACTTCCTTTACAGAAAAGTCCTCCAAATAGGTAAGCACAAGCACCTGGCGGTACTGCTCCGGCAATTTCTGCAGACATAAGTACAGGGTCTCATCCCGCTGGATGCGCATCCAGTTTTGCTCCGGATCTCCGGTGCCCAGAACATTTTCCACGTCATCCAGCGGGACAGTATCCCGATGATGCCGCAGATAATCCACAGACTTGTTTCTTGCGATTTTATACAGATACGCCCGCAAATGGACTTCATCCGGAAAATGCTTGCGTTTCATACATAAAACCACAAAGCTTTCTGCTGCCACGTCTTCTGCCGCGGCAGAATTGCGCACGAACCCATAGGCGAAGCGAACCAGCGCATCGGAATATGCAGTTATCAGTTCCGACAAGGCATTTTGATCTCCCTGCAGAAAACGGCGGTAGCTACTGACACCGATTTCAGCCATTCCAATCACCCCTTCACTTCTATAACGCAGAAAAACGGGATTTTACTCAGTAAATTTGCAAATATTTATTCCATTTCTCTTTCTGTACAGTATAATAGGTATTTAGAAAGATCGCAACAGGAAGAAGGTTTTTTTATGTACCGGACACTATCCCAGCATTACCGGGAGAAATTCGGCTGCAAAATCTACAAACTGGCCATTGACGCAGGCTTTTCCTGCCCCAACCGGGACGGAACGCTGGGCTACGGCGGCTGCACCTTTTGCTCTGCCGCCGGCGGCGGCGATTTTGCGGAACAAGCAGCTCCCTCTATCCGGGAACAGTTGGAAAAAGCAAAGCGCCGAGTGGCCTTTAAAAATAAAAACGGTAAGTATATTGCTTACTTTCAGTCCTTTACCAACACCTATGCTCCCACAGAAAAGCTGGAACAGCTCTACCTTCAGGCAATGGAACCGGAGGACATCGTTGGTATCGCCATCGGCACCCGCCCTGACTGCCTGTGTGACGAGACTGTTGCCTTGCTGAAGTCTCTGAACAGGATCAAGCCGGTTTCTGTGGAGCTTGGTTTGCAGACTGTTCACGACAAAACGGCGAACGCTTTCAATCGGGGCTATCGAACAGCAGTATATTTCGATGCAGTTCACAGGCTGAAAGAAGCAGGCATTGAGGTGGTGACGCATATCATCCTGGGTCTTCCCGGCGAAACGGTGGATATGATGGTGCAAACCACAAAGGAAGTAATAGCCGCCGGGTGTGATGGCGTTAAATTCCATCTTTTGCACATTTTAAAGGGCACGCAAATGGAAAAAGACTATTTGGCAGGCCAAATCCGCTGTATGACAAAAGAAGAATACGCCGCCGCTTTGAAGGCCTGCCTTGCGCAACTACCACCAAGCGTAACGGTTCACCGCATCACCGGCGACGGCGCGAAAAAGGATTTGCTGGCACCGCTGTGGTCTGCTGACAAAAAAGAAGTGCTTACCTATTTGCAGTCTTATTTGGCGCAGTAACCGCCTTGCTTTTTCTGCAAATACAGGTATAATATAAGAAAGATTCAAGAAATGAGGCGTGATATATGTTTTCTCATGAACCGCGGTGCATTTACCGCAATAATCAGCTGGGCGAAGTGATCTGTCAGCTTCGTTTTCCGGAAATTCTATCCATCGGTGCCAATCTGCCTGTGGAATTTCAGGAGGCTATCCGAGCTGAGTTCCCTGTATATTCTTCCCGGCAGGAATCCCCTGCTCCCAAGCTTACCGGTATGCCGGGAAATCTGTCTTTACAAAAGCAGACACCTGTAACCAATTACCAATTTGCCTCTCAGGACGGCGTTTGGCGGGTGAATCTGACCAGTAAGTTTATTTCTCTTGCCTGTAATCGGTATACCTGTTGGGAGGATTTTGCCAAGAAGCTGGATAAACCGCTGGTTTCCTTCATAAAAATATACAAACCCGCCTATTTTGAGCGGGTCGGCCTGCGATATTTGAATTTCGTTTCCCGCAAGGATTTGGATCTGGAAGGCACTCCCTTCCGGGAGCTGTTTAATCCCTGCTGGCTTGGTCCGCTGAATGAGGAAGATGTGCCGGAAGCCAGCACCACCCGCTCTACCGTGGATACAGAGTTTGCCATCCGGGGCGGATGCAAGGCAAAGATCCACGCAGGCCCCGGTCTCGTGAAAAAGAACGGACAGAACGACCCTGAAATCAAATTCATCTTTGACCAGGATCTGTATATGCCCGGAAATGTTCCGGTGAATCTGTCTGCCGGCGCACTGCAGACGCTCCACTCCCAGGCATATTCCATTTTCCGCGGAGCCATTACCGATGCACTTCACGATGCGCTGGAAGCGCAAAACACCTAACAGGAGGTTTCTATGCTTCAGTTCCTTTACTACGGCTATTACGGCGGTTACTATGGCTACGGCTTTGACTGGACTTATCTGATCATTGTCCTGCCCTGCCTGATCCTTGCTATGTGGGCAAGCGCCAATGTTAATTCCACCTATAAACGCTATTCCAAGCAAATGTCTATGCGGCGCATCACCGGCGCACAAGCCGCGCAGCGAGTCCTTTCTGCCAACGGCATTTCCGGTGTTCACATTGAACGGATCAGTGGTAACCTGACGGATCACTATGATCCTAAAACCAATGTGATCCGTCTGTCAGACAGTGTATATGACAACACTTCCACTGCCGCCATTGGCGTTGCCTGCCACGAAGCCGGTCATGCGGTGCAGTACGCCCAGAATTACGCCCCCATCAAGCTTCGTGCCGCCATCATTCCGGTGACGAACATCGGCTCCAAGCTGGCAATGCCGCTGATACTGCTTGGTCTGCTGTTCGGTTTTGGCGGAACCTACTCCAATTATTTCATCTACGCCGGCATTGCCTGCTTTAGTCTGTCGCTGGTGTTCCAGTTGATTACCCTGCCGGTGGAGTTTAATGCCAGCCGCCGTGCTATGCAGGCCATTGAAGACGGCAACATCCTCTATGAGGAGGAACTGAAGGGTGCCCGAAAGACCCTGACCGCCGCAGCCCTGACCTACGTTGCCGCCACTGCCGTATCTCTGGCCCAGCTTTTGCGGCTTTTGATGATCTTCGGCGGCGGAAACCGGCGCAGGGACTGAACCGTATAAATTATCTGCCCCGGTATTGACAACCGGGGCAGATTTCGTTATAATTCGCCTGTGTGAAAAGTATGAAAAGTATGAAAGGACAAGCACTATGGCTGGAGGAAAACATATTCTGGGCAAACAAAATGCCCAACGGGTCTTCGGCACTGCCAAAGTAGGCGACCGGGGTCAAATCGTGATTCCCAAGGAAGCCCGTGAGTTTTTCGGCATTTCTCCCGGCGACACCCTTCTGATCCTGGGAAAAAATGAGACCGGACTGATCGTGACCAAACCCGAGACACTTAACGATCTGGCAAACCAGATCTTCCAATCCGTAGAAAAAGAGGATTAAGATATGAATGAATTTACAGCGATGTATGAAAGTATGGGTATCAGCCCCAAAGTATATGCCTATGGCCAGCAGGCCATTGAACGGCTTCAGAACCGCTTTGAAGAAATTGACCGGGTGGCCGAATATAACCAGGCTAAGGTACTGAATGCATTCCGGAAAAACCGGGTCAGCGCCACCTGCTTTGCCGCATCCACCGGCTACGGCTATAATGATGAAGGCCGTGACAAGTTGGAAAAAGTCTATGCAGATGTGTTCCACACGGAGGCTGCTTTGGTCCGCCCCCATATCACCTGCGGCACCCACGCACTGACTGTGGCGCTCAGCGCCAACCTGCTGCCCGGAGATGAGCTGCTCTCCCCCGTGGGTCTGCCCTACGACACACTGCAGGAGGTCATCGGCATCCGCCCCAGTCCCTGCTCTTTGGCAGAATACGGTGTCAGCTACCGGCAGGTGGATCTGCTGGAAAACGGCACGTTTGACTACGAAGGCATCCGCACTGCCATCAATGAAAAGACCAAGCTGATCACCATTCAGCGATCCAAGGGTTACGCCACCCGCCCCACCTTCTCCGTAAAGCAGATCGGCGAGCTTATTGCTTTCTGCAAGGATATCAGGCCTGATGTGCTGGTGAT
>CAYVSU010000073.1:0-7314 GCA_964454215.1 uncultured Oscillospiraceae bacterium
GGGCCATCGGCACCGGCCTGACCGCTACCCCCGAGCAGGCTGAGGAAGTCTGCGAAATGATCCGCAGCGTTGTCCGCAAGCTGTACTCCTCCAAGAACGCCCGGGCTATCTCCATCCTGTATGGCGGCTCTATGAACGACAAGAACGCTTATGAGCTGCTGGCTCAGCCCGATATCGACGGCGGTCTTATCGGCGGCGCTTCTCTGGTTCCCGAGAAGTTCGTAAAGATCATCGAAGCTGCCAACCAGCCCACTGTGTAAGGCAAAATCATGGAGCAGTTGCGCAGAGCAGCTGCTCCATATTCTTTTTTCACCGCCGGAAGGGAGCGCATACCTATGAAAACCAAATATCCCATCGTTTTGGTCCACGGTATGGTCGCCAAGGATTTCCCCTTTTGGCGGGCTTTCCGGGGCATCCGCAATTTTCTGAAAAAGCAGAACGTTACGGTGTACGTGACCAATCAGGACGGCGTAGGCACGGTTGCCTCCAACGCAGAGCAGCTAAAGGCTGAGATTCTGATAATTCTCAAAAAGGAAAACTGCGAAAAGGTAAACATCATTGCCCACTCCAAGGGAGGTCTTGACTCCCGGTATATGATCTCATGCCTGGATATGGCAGAATATGTAGCCTCTTTAACCACCCTTTCCACACCTCATCACGGCTCCGGGCTGAGTGCGCGGATTCTAAAAATGCCCCGCTTTTTAGCAAAGATCATCGCATTTTTTATTAACCTGTATTTCAGGATCTTGGGTGACCGTCATCCGGATATCCTCCGGCTGGGGCAGGAATTGACTCTGGAGGCTATGACGCAATTCAACAAAGCCGTGTGCAATAGCCCCTCCGTTTACTACCAAAGCTTTTCCGCCTCTGTAGTAGACAAAAAGGTCTTTTTGCGTTACATACCTTACCAGATCTCCCGTTACTGCGAGCAGGACGATACCGACGGCATCGTTTCCGTCTCCTCCAGCCAATGGGGTAACTACCGGGGTGATATGAACGCAGATGCGGACCATCTGCAGATGGTGGGTATTTACGGCACTAAGAAAAAACTGACCGACGTAGGCCGGTTCTATCTGCACATCACCCAGGAACTGCAGATTATGGGATTTTAAAATTTGGGAGGGATTTTCTGTGAAAACCCTTTATTTACCGGCCGATCAAACGGCCACCGCCGCCACTGCGGCGGAAATCATCAAAAACGGCGGTCTGGTGGCAATCCCCACGGAGACGGTTTACGGTCTGGGTGCCAACGGTCTGAACGAAAAAGCTGTGGCAAAGATTTTCGAGGCTAAGGGCCGTCCGCAGGATAATCCGCTGATCCTTCACGTTGCAGATGCCCGAGATATGGAAAAGTTCTGCCACTCTATCCCCGAAACAGCGTATGCTTTGGCTGAAAAATTCTGGCCTGGTCCTCTGACCATAGTGCTGCCGGCGAAGGATACCGTTCCCCTGTCCACCCGGGCGGGGCTGCCTACCGTGGCTGTCCGATGCCCCGACTGCGATGTGACACGGGAAATCATCCGCCTTGCAGGCGCCCCCGTCGCAGCCCCCTCCGCCAACATTTCCGGCAAGCCCTCCACCACCACCGCAGAGCATGTCCGCCACGATCACGACGGTAGAATCGATGCCATCGTTGACGGCGGCCCCTGCCGGGTAGGTGTGGAATCCACCATCGTTGACTTGTCAGAAGATACCCCCCGCCTGCTGCGACCCGGCGGCATCACCCCGGAGCAACTGTGGGAAGTATTGGGCGATTTCATTATCGACAAGGCGGTTACCGCTGCCGTAGATCACGATGCCGTTGTCAAAGCGCCGGGTATGAAATACCGCCACTATGCGCCGGATTGCAAAGTGCTGATCGTAGACGGCGACCGGCTGGCCGCCGAAAACTACATCCGCCGCCATTGGCGGCCGGGCAACCGGGTGCTGTGCTTTGAAGAAGAGCTGGATGCTTTCGCGGATTTTGCCCCGCTGGCATACGGACAGGAAAAGGATACCGACACGCTGACCGCCGGTCTTTTTGCCGCGTTGCGGCAGTTGGATGACCCCTCCATCGACACCGTCTTTGCCCGATGCCCAAGGGGTAGTGGCAAGGCCTTAGCCGTCCAGAACCGACTGGAAAAAGCTGCTGGCTTCTGCCGAATCAATCCCAGAGAAAAACACCGGATCATAGGTATCACCGGCGGCAGTGGCAGCGGAAAAACCACTCTGCTGAACTGCATCCGGGAAATAGGCGGCACCGTGATCGACTGCGATGAAGTCTACCACCGGCTGCTGCAATATGATATTTCTCTTCTCGCCGCCATCGATGCCAGGTTCCCAGGTACTGTGGAAGATGGCACGCTGGACCGGAAAAAGTTGGGTGCCGTCGTATTTTCTGACGAAAAGGCACTGCTGGACCTGAATGCTATCACCCACGCAGCGGTAAAGCAGGAAGTGCTGCGAATGATTCCGCCAATACCTGCACTGGTGTCCATCGATGCCATCGGTCTTTTCGAAGGCCATTTGGCAGACCTTTGCGATGTGACGGTGGCCGTCACCGCCCCGACAGAAGACCGGATCCAGCGGCTGATGGCCCGGGACGGTATCTCTGAAAGCTATGCCCAAAAACGCATTGCCGCTCAGCATAGCGATAATTGGTTCCTGGAAAAATGTGACTATACATTGGTAAACGATGGAAAAATAGATGCATTCCGGGCAAAATGTGTTGCATTTTTACAGCAAATCAGTATAATGGAAACATAATTCACTATAGGAGGACATCTGTATGACTACCGACGAACTGCGCGAATCCTTACTCGCCGCCCCCAAGAACGGCTACACCCGGATCACCACAGAAGAGCGGGCTGAAATGGAAGCCTACTGCAAACGCTATATGGCGTTTATGGACGAATGCAAAACCGAGCGGGAAGCTACCGCCTGGGCCATCCGTGAAGCGGAAAAGAACGGCTTTAAGCCCTTCACCCCCGGTATGGACGCAAAACCCGGCGACAAAATTTACTATAACAACCGGGATAAGGCCATTGCCCTTGCTGTCATTGGCACAGAGTCTCTGGCAAAGGGTGCCAATATCTGCGCTGCCCATGTGGACAGCCCCAGAATGGACTTGAAACCCAACCCCCTGTACGAAGATTCTGAGATCGCTTACTTCAAAACCAATTACTACGGCGGCATCAAGAAATACCAGTGGGTCACCGTACCCCTGGCGCTCCACGGCGTTGTCTACCGCAAGGACGGCACCGTTGTAACCGTCACCATCGGCGAGGACGACAGCGATCCCGTTTTGATGGTATCTGACCTTTTGATCCACCTTTCTGCCGATCAGATGCAGAAGACCGCCGGCAAAGTCATTGCCGCAGAGCAGCTGAATGTGATCCTGGGCACCGAGCCCATTGATGGCGAGAGCGGCGATCTTGTTAAGCTGAATGTAATGAAGTTCCTGAACGAAAAGTACGGCCTCATTGAGCAGGATTTTCTGTCTGCTGAGCTGACCATCGTTCCCGCAGGCAAGTGCCGCGAGGTTGGTTTTGACCGGAGTCTCATCAGCGCCTACGGTCACGACGACCGGGTCTGCGCTTACGCGGAGCTGGAGTCCCTTTTCAACATCCCCACCCCCAGGAAGACCGCTGTGTGTATTCTGGCTGACAAGGAAGAGATCGGCTCTGTTGGCATTTCCGGTATGCAAAGCCAGTACTTTGAGCATTTTATGGGCGGCCTGTGCGACGCGCAGAATGTAAAGCTGGCAGACTGTTTCTATCATTCCTTCTGTCTCAGCGCCGATGTTTCCAACGCTTACGATCCCAACTTCCCCGAAACCTGTGACAAGCGGAATAACTCCGCTCTCAACTACGGTGTTTCCATCTGCAAGTACACCGGTCGGGGCGGCAAGGGCGGCGCATCCGACGCATCTGCCGAAGTGATGGGGCATATCCGCACCACATTTGAAAATGCCGGTGTTATCTGGCAGATCGCAACGCTGGGCAAAGTGGATCAGGGTGGCGGCGGCACAGTGGCTGCCTATATGGCAAACCGGAATATCCCCACTGTAGATGCCGGTGTTCCCGTGCTGAATATGCACGCCCCAGCGGAGTTGGTCAGCAAGCTGGACTGCTGGGAAACGATGCTTGCCTGCAAGGCAATCTATTTGGCATAAATCTGTTAACCTTTCTCCCCGGGACCTCCCGGGGAGATTTTTTATTGGGAAGATAAATGATTGTTTGGCACAGTAAAAAGAAGTATCATTGCGAGGAGTGAAAGCGGCGCGGTGACCGAAGGGAATGCCTGTGGTGCAATCTCCTGTAAATTACTGCCATACGCAGCCGTAAGAGGAGATCCCCGGAAGGTGAATTGCCCCGTAGGGGCGAGAGTCCACCCTGGAGCGCGGGTCTAACGGTCCTCGGAATGACAATCTTATACTTTACGTTGTACTGTAAACAATCATTTACAACCCCTTCACAATTCCTCCCTTTACTTTTTCTCTCCCAAATGTTACAATAATCTCATCTGAAACGGAGGTGATCATATGCGGACTTTTTGGCAGGAATTGAAGCAGTTTTTCCGTAAAGGCGATATGATCCTGCTGATTTGGTGTCTGGCCGCCTCCTCGTTCAGCTGTGTTGTGATCTCCAGTGTGACCAACGCCGAAAAATTTGGCGGATCTACCCGTTATCTTGTGGTCCAGATCGGTGCCACAGTTTTGGGTGTCATCGCCTATGCCATTTTATCCTCCATTGACTTGGAGTTTTTCTCTGAGCACCGGCTGGCCCTTGTGATCTTCAATTTGGGCCTGCTGACATTGCTGATCCCCTTCGGCACCTGGTCCACCGGTAATCGAAGCTGGCTGCACCTGCCGCTGATTCCTTTCGATATTCAGCCGGCAGAAATCTGCAAGATCTCCTATATCCTGATTATGGCTTCGGTGATGAATTCCCATCAAAACAGGATCTCCTCTGTCCGCTCCGTGGTACATATGGTTTACCATATGGCATTGCTGGTTGGTTTTAATATCCTGGTCTCCCGAGATGTAGGTGTCTCCCTGATCTTTGTGTTTATTTTTGTAGCGATGGCCTTTTCCGGCGGTGTCAGAATGATTTGGTTTATGCTGGCAGGCGGTGCGGTGATAGCCGTGTTGCCGGTAGCGTGGGAAATGCTGGAAGATACCCGCTTCAGGCTTCGTATTGAGGCGCTTTTCGACCCATCCATAGACCCCAACGGCTTAGGTGTCCTGTGGCAGACAAATTTGAGTCTGAAATCCCTGGTTGGTGGCGGTTTGACCGGACAAGGCCTTTTCAACGGCACCCGCACTCAGGCAGGCAGTCTTCCCGCCCAGCATACGGACTTCATCTTCTCCTCCATCGGTGAGGAATTGGGCTATGTAGGCTGTGGAATCGTGCTGATCCTGCTCTTTATCATCATATTCCGGTGCATCCGGGTAGGTATGCGCACCTCAGACTATATGCGCCGAATGGTTTGCTACGGCGCCGCATCGGCACTGATCTTTCAGGTCATCATCAATGTGGGTATGTGCATTGGCGTAATGCCCGTTATCGGTCTGACTTTGCCGCTGATCAGCTACGGCGGCAGCTCGGTGGTTACTATTTACGCAATGCTGGGTCTTGTATCCGGCGTTCATGCCCGCCCCGCCCCCCGCAGCCACGAACGGTACATCCAACCCCCAAGATAATTATCAAAGGAGTGAATCATATGAAAGCATTTATGGACAAAGATTTTCTGCTGGAAACCGAAACAGCCCGTCATCTGTATCACGACTATGCTTCTCAAATGCCTCTGGTAGATTACCACTGCCATTTGAATCCCAAAGAGATCTACGAAGATCGCCGTTTCAACAATTTGGCAGAGGTGTGGCTGGGCGGTATCCAGCCGGATGGCAGCTACGCCGGCGATCACTACAAGTGGCGACTGATGCGCTCCAATGGCGTGGACGAAAGCTATATCACCGGCACCCAGGATCCGTATGCGCGATTCCTGAAGTTTGCGGAAACCCTGGAAATGGCCATTGGCAACCCTATGTACCACTGGTGTCATTTGGAGCTGCAGCAGTTCTTCGGCGTTACTGAGCCTTTGACCACTGAAAGTGCCAGGCGGATTTGGGATCACTGCAACCACCTTCTGCAAAACGATCCTGATATGACCGCCCGTGGACTGATCCGGAAGGCAAATGTGGCCTTTATCGGCACCACAGACGATCCCATCGACTCTTTGGAATGGCACGAAAGGATTGCAAGTGATCCCACCATTGCCGTTGTAGTCGGCCCTTCCTATCGACCGGACAAGGCAGTGAATATCCATAAAGGCGGCTGGCTGGAATATATGCAGGCGCTGGCAGCCTCCGTGGGTAAGACCACCCTTTCCAATATGCAGGATGTGCTGGACGCGTTGACGGAGCGGCTGGAATACTTCCACGCCCGGGGCTGCAAGGTCAGCGACCACGGTCTTGATTATGTTCCTTATCAGAACTATACCGTAGCGCAGGCGGATGCGGTTTATCAGAAAGCCCGCCGGGGCGAAGCACTGTGTGTGGAAGAAATTGAGGGCTACCAAACTGTGATCCTGCTCCACTTGGGTAAAGCTTACCACCGTCTGGGCATTGCGATGCAGCTGCACTATTCCTGCCTGCGTAACAACAATCAGCGGATCTTTAAGGCCCAGGGTCCGGATACCGGTGTGGACGCCATCGCTCAGAATACCTGTGGAGGCAATATTTCCCGTTTGCTCAGCGATCTGGACGAGGCAGGTGCCTGCCCCAAAACCATTCTGTACTCCCTGAATCCGGCAGACAACGCACAGTTGGGTACATTGATCGGCTGCTTCCAGGACAGCTCTATCCCCGGCAAGATCCAACACGGCTCAGCCTGGTGGTTCAACGACAACAAAACCGGAATGATCGAACAGATGACTTCCCTTGCCAATTTGGGACTTCTGGGCAACTTTGTGGGTATGCTGACAGATTCCCGCTCCTTCCTCAGCTATGCCCGGCACGATTATTTCCGCCGCATTCTGTGCAATCTGGTAGGTACCTGGGTGGAAAACGGCGAATATCCCAATGTGGATAGCAGTTTGCAGAAAATCATTGAGGGTATCAGCAGCCGCAACGCGGTGCGCTATTTCGGTCTGTAAAATAATAGCAAAAAAGCCCTGCCAAGGCAGGGCTTTTTCATCAAAAAAACAGAGAAATTAGCTATTGCAAAAAGAATTTTCCTGTGATATAATGCGCAGTGTGTCCAATGCGGGCGCAGCTCAGATTGGGATGTCGCCAAGCGGTAAGGCACCAGACTTTGACTCTGGCATTCGTAG
>CAYVSU010000074.1:0-7291 GCA_964454215.1 uncultured Oscillospiraceae bacterium
GCGGTCACTACAGCGGCGGCTATGCCTACCATATGTGCCTGGAAAAGCAGCTGAAAAATGCCAAGCGGGATCTGCCGGAAGTGGCGGAGCTGGGATTGAACGGCCTGCACTTTACGGATGTGATCTCCATCGTGGTACCGGATACCTGCTGTTCCGCAGAGCATCCCTGTGATACTGCCCGGGGCATCCGGCTGGCCCAGGAGAATATTCACTATACCAGAGAACTGTTCGGGGCCTTTTCCTCTGAGGGCTGTATAGACTTTTCATTGAAAGAGCTGGACTACGGTCTGTATGTTTCCTTTGGCGACGGATTTGGCAAGCGAAATATTCCAGTGACAGATACGCTGGTACCCTTTTTCGAACTGACTTATCACGGCATTTTGTTGTATAATCCCACCAGCACCACGGTAAACTTTCCCATCAAGAATCCGGAGGATCAGCTGACTTTCCGGATGCGCTGCGGCAGACCCACGTTCTATTTCCACTCCAAGTTCCGTTACGGTGAGCCCAACTGGATGGGCGATGTGGATTTTGTAGCTTCAGACAATGCATCCCTGAATTATGCGGCTCAACTGATCGCGGACACCGTCCGGGAAACGGAGGACTTGCGGGATCTGCAGCTTATCTATATGAAGGATTATGAAGTCTGCGGCAATGGTATTGAAGTGGCAACTTATTGCAATGGAACCAGGATCGTGGGCAACTTCAGCGGTAAAGAACAGACTTTTGAAGGAAATGTCTTGGCACCTTTTGGCTGTGCGGTTTTGAAATGAGGAAAAAATGGAATTAGCAGGAAAAATTGCCGGATACGCGGCAGTGGCGGCATCTGTGGTGATCTATCAGCAGAAAAGCCGCTCTCGGCTTCTGATCTGGAAGGCAACCGCGGATGTTTTGTGGATCGTACATTATTTGTTGCTGGGAGGCTATACCGGCGCTGCAGTGACCGGCGTGGCGCTGTTGCGGGAAGCGGTGTTTTTCCGCAGTGACAGGCACAGCAAAGAAGGAAAGATCATTCTCGGGTGCTTTTTGTGCATCAGTGTTATCAGCTCTGTGCTGACATGGGGGAGTATTTTCAGTGTGTTTGCCATGTTTGGATCTTTGATATCCATTGTCAGCTTCTGGATCGGAGAGCCAAAGGTATCCCGGATCTTGGCATTCCCAATCTCTGCCTGTATGCTGACTTACGGTGTTTCCAATGGTTCGGCGGCAGTGCTGATCAACGAAGTGCTGGTGATAACATCCTCCGCGATAGCCCTTCTGCGCAACCGTCAGAGAGTATAAAAAGACCTGCCCACGGGCAGGTCTTTCTATAGTTGTGATCAATTGTTAGGTGTGGGAACTCCGTCAACATAGTCCCACTGGCCGGCGTAGTAAGCGGCTTTGAAATAAACCGCTTCCGGATTGCCGGAAGTCTCCCCCTCTACATAAAAGGTGCTTGCTACATTTTCTTTCGTGTCGGTGAAAAACAGAACAGTGTTTTCTGTATGGGTCTCAAAAACATCTCCGGTGTAATGTCCCTGGATTTGGATGGCGACCCCGGTTGGAATCACCAGCCGCTCCACGGCAACGGAACTGACAGTGTTATTCAAAACGCTTCGTACCAGAGTGACAGGCGTACCACCAATCTGAGCGGGAACCTGGTAATATTCCACAGCATATGCATCGGAATTCCGGTCGCCGAAGCCGGTAAGAACCAGTCCACCCCCGTCTTCAGTGGCGGAGCTTTGGTAACTGAAGTGAGCGGCAATTCCATTTTGGGTGCAGATGACTTCCGTACCGTCTTCCAGGGCAAAGTTCTTTACATAATCAGGCGTTGGGATATGATCAAAACCGTTAACTTGTGATATGGAAAAAACAATGGTAATGCTTTGGTGACCGCTGCCGCTGGAAATGTTCGTAATTTCCAGCTTGAACTGAGAGAGGTACGCCTGAGGATTGATATCTGCCTGAATATGGAAGGCGCAGCTTTTGCCTATGGAAGCCAGCATTTCCTGGGCGGCTTGCTCACCGGAAAAGATGCTGTACACAGAGAAAAACTGCTCCTTGGTCATATTTTGGAGCTGATAGCTGACGCTACCGTCAGCGTTCAAAATACAGTCGGGAGAAAGGACAGAAAACGCACTGGCCATAGAATCTCCGCCGCTTGAGAAATCCAGGCCGGATCGATCTGCCAAAACGGAAGTCAATGTAAAGGGGATGTCGCTGATCCATTTTGCGGTTGCGGAAGAGGGGGAACCGTGAACATATTGGATGTACGCAGTTTTTCCTTGAAAATATGCCTGATCACCGGGGGATTCAATGGATTGTCCATCAGCGGTCAGGGCGTTGGACTGGGTGCACAATACGACTTGAGTGCCATCGACTTGTTTCGCAAAAGTAAAGTTATAGATATTTTCGTAGCTGAAGCTATCTGTGCTGTTGATCATAGATACAGTTAGTCGGAAAGCATTTGCCCGGGAAAGGTTGGTGACGGCAGCTTCCAGTGTAGTTGGCGATGTTTCTGTTGGCGCGGTAGTCGGGGTGGTGGTTGACAACGAATCATCAACCGGATCATCCTTTTGCTGATTGCAGGTGACCAGCACAAGCGAGATCAGCAAAACCAGAACAACGAGCACAAGCAGCAACGCCAACCGAAAGCGTTTCCAATTATGAATCATAATCGCTCCTCTTTCTGTGTGTCAGTGGTGGGATTACATTTATTATATACAAATGGAAGAATTTGTCAAGTTTTGGGGCTTTTTGGAGGCTTATGTGGAGGAAAAAACAGCAAGAATCGCAAAAAACCGCACCCCATTTCCTGGTGCAGGCATAAAAGCTTACCTGCACTGAGAGATAGGGTGCGGAAATTACGGTATACTCCCGCTAATTCAAACTTTGGATCAGGTTGATAAGCACCGGCTCGAAGGCGGCGCCGTACCAATGGTTATCCAGCTTAGCGGTTTCCCGGATGCAATCCATCGTATAATTGGCGGCGATCGCAGCAGCATCATAAGCACTCTTGCCACGCATATATGCGCCAACAAAAGCAGAGGCATAAATGTCACCGGTGCCGTGGCAGCTGTTGGGAAGCAGTTCGTGCTCGTAATATGCGTACACACCATTTTCAAAGACCACAACGCCAGTTCTACCGGGAGCATAGGAAACACCGGTGAGGATCACATTTTTACAGCCGATAGCCCTCAGCTTTTCCAGCAGCAGGTCAATGTAGGCCCGATCATATTTTGTTTGATAGGGAACGCCGGTTAGGAAACAGGCTTCGGTGATATTTGGCAAAACATAGTCTGCTTTGGCACATAAAGTGGCCATTGCGGTGACAAAAGCATTGTCAAAGGCAGGGTAGAGTTTGCCGTTGTCTGCCATAGCCGGATCCACAAATTTTACGCAGCCATTTGCTGCCGTTTGCGATAAAATATCGGCTACGTAGTCAATTTGCTGTGTGCTGCCGAGATAGCCTGTATAAGCAGCGTCAAATTGGATGCCCTCTTTCAGCCAATGATTCTTGATGGCAGGCATATCTTCTGTCAGATCCCGGAAGGTAAAACCGTTAAAGCCGGCGGTGTGGGTGGACAGAACGGCAGAAGGCAGGACGCAGGTTTCAATACCACAGGCGGAGAGAATGGGCAAGGCGACCGTCAGGGAGCACTGACCGACGCAGGAAATGTCCTGAATGGTAAGAATTCTTTTATACGCCATAATGATGACTCCTTTCAGTGGAATAGTAAAATTATAGCACTTAAGCTGAAAAAATCAAGCCCGGAAGAAGTATAGAATCGGATTTCTTCGGGGAATATTTACCTGGAAAAGGAGAAATGTATATGGAAAATCAAAACAGTCAAACATTGCTAAATCTCGCCCGTTCCTTTGCCGGGGAATCCCAGGCAAGGACCCGCTATACCATCTATGCCAAGGAAGCCAGAAAAGAGGGGCATGAGTGGATTGCCAGGATCTTTGAGGAAACCGCTGCAAATGAGGCGGTCCACGCAGAGGAATTTTTGGAAATGCTTCAACAACTGGGCGGTACTGCGCCCAATATCGATGTGTCCGCGGGCTATCCTTACCAGCTGGGCAACACTTCTGAAAACTTGGGTTATGCAGCAGAAGGAGAGCTTCACGAGCACGACAACGCCTATCCCGAGTTTTCGGAGATCGCACGGCAGGAAGGTTTTGCGGATGCTGCCCGGCTGTGGTTTCAAATTGCCCGGATTGAAGGTGTACACCACAATGTGTTCCGCTCTCTGAAAGAGCAACTGGATAGCGGCACGCTGACCAAAAAGAAAAAGCCCATCGTTTGGCGATGCTTAAACTGCGGATACACTTATGAGGGCCCGAATGCATGCGATCCCTGTCCCGTATGCGAAAAAAGCGGTTTTTGGCAGGAAGGAGACTTAAACCGAAAGGAGTTGATGGGGAAAAAATAAATTTTTGCGTAACTTTCTGTTTACACGAAGCGGTGTAATGTGGTATCATATCCGTTAGTGATAAGCAAAAGAGGTTGCGCAGTATGAAGTATGTTGTTTTGGATATGGAGTGGAATCAGCCTTGGCCAGGCTCGCCCTCTGCAAATAAAGTGCTGCCTGTACAGATCCGTGGTGAGATTATTCAGATCGGCGCTGTCCGCGTCAGTGAGCAGCAAGTAGGGGAAGAATTCCAGGTGCTGATCAAGCCCAAGTATTATCGGCATCTGAACCGCCGCGTCAGCAAGCTGACCGGCATCAAGGAATCCCGCCTGCGTGATGAGGGTGTTCCAATGAAAGAAGCGATAGCTGCCTTCCGCAAATGGTGCGGCGAAGATGCCATCTTTCTGACTTGGGGCTTTGACGATATTGGCATCCTCCGGGAAAATCTGCAGCTTTATGGTTTGGATTACAGCTGGACAGCGAGATGGTACAACGCCCAGATGATTTTCAACGCCCAGACCGACGGTTCCAACGCCCAGAAGGCGCTGAAAACCGCAATGGAAATCTTCGGTATTGAAGCCACCCGGCCGGCTCACGACGCCTTGGGCGACGCGTACCATACGGCGCAGATTTGCGCCAAGTTGGACCTGAAGCGGGGAATGGAAGAATATGAATCCGCACTGAAGAGCCACGAAGACGGTTTCCACGGCGCTCAGCTTCCCGGTTGTATTGCCCGCAAGGTTTTTCACGATCTGACGGACAAGCACGAAGCACTGGAGACGATGTCTGGGGATGAGAATATTTGCCCCACCTGTGGTGCCCAGATGACTGGAAAACGCTGGTTTGCCCAGCCAGGGCACCGGTATATGGACTTGGCTACTTGCCCGGAGCATGGCGAGTTTTTGATCCGTGTCCGTTTGTCTGAGCAGCCCAATGGATTGATCCGAGTCAGCCGACTGACTTATGAAGCCACCTCCGAGGCGGCTGAGGCCTACAACCGCCGTGCAGAAAAGGCAGATCCGGAGCAGCGCCCGCCCCGCCGCCGAAGAAGAAGAACACCTCCCGCAGAGAGGACAATAAAAGAATGAGAAAAACGGATGACCAAAATCATCCGTTTTTTGTATAAACAAGGCAGTGCGGCAGAAAAGCATTTTGTTTTTCTTGATGTTATCTTTTGAATATGATACCATAATCCTACACAACAGGGAAGCAACGGGTTTACGGCCTAAGACATCCGCTGCTTTCCTTTTGCGGATAGAGAAAGAGGGGTTTGGATTGAGAAAGCGACGGATATGGACAGCAATTCTTATAGTTGTGTGGATTGTTAGCTGTGTATCCATTTTGCCCGGGCGAGCCTATGCGGTTACCGACTCCGGCACTTGTGGTGCCAATGCTGTATGGACACTGAGCGAGGACGGCGTTTTGACCGTTTCCGGCATCGGAGATATGTTGAATTACCCCAGCGAATTGAAAACACCGTGGTATTCTTATCGTACAAAGATCGTAAGGGTGGTCATAGAAGACGGCGTTACCGCTATTGGCAGCTATGCATTTGCGAACTGTAAGAATTTGCTTAGTGTATCGATCCCGAACAGCATTGAAAGCATAGGTCAATACGCATTCTATTACTGCCGTGCTTTGACGGATGTGACTATTCCGGCCAGTGTTTCCGTTATCGGATCCAGCGCGTTTCGGGATTGCGGAAATTTATCCACAGTTACTTTTGAAGCAAATTGCCAGTTGTCCGGTATTGCCAGCAATATGTTTGCTTCTTGCACCAGCTTGAACCATATTACCCTTCCTGACAGCATTACAAATATAGGATCGGGCGCCTTTGATAACTGCAGCAGTCTTACCGACATCTCCATTCCCAATGGCGTCGCCAGTATTGGTTTTGCTGCTTTTATGCAATGCAAAAAGCTGACCGGCATTACAATTCCTGATAGCGTTACCAGCATTGGCGATTATGCATTTCAGGATTGCAGCAGCCTTATTGAGATCACATTTACAGGTGATGCACCCAGTATTGGCAAGACGGCCTTCGAAAGAGTCACGGCAACTGTTTCCTATTCCTGTGACAACGCCGGCTGGACCGCAGCAAATCGGGTCCATTACAACGGCATACTTACATGGGTCGGACAGCATAACTACACTTCTGCTGTTACAAACCCCACCTGTTCCCAGCAGGGGTTTACTACCTATACCTGTTCCTGCGGGGACAGTTACACGGATGACTATGTAAATTCATTGGCTCACAGCTACAGCGCAGACCATATTTGTGTCGATTGCGGGCAGAAGGATCCGGATTCCCAGGAAGATACTACCAACTCCAGCACATCGCCTGAGTCCACGGAGACCGGGGGAACGCCAGTTGAATCCACAAATTCTGCAAAAGCAGAGCCGGAATCTACGACCCAACCGGTTACGGAACGAGACGGATCTGAACAGGAACAAACCAAGAAAATGGACGATGCGTTCATTTGGACGGTGGTGATTATCGCCTTTGTTATTTGTGAAGCAGCAGTGGTAGTTTATCTGAAAAGGCAAAAATAATACAAAGAATTCCGTATTATATATGTTTGAACTCTCATTTACAGTGATATATTTTGCCTTGTGGCAAAATGCGAAATAATGACTAATGATCATTGTGAAATTTTCTGCTGCTGCAGAAAGTGAAATTAAATTCACCCACTCGCCGTCGAGGCGAATTTCACACGCCGCAGGCGTCTTTCACATTGCAGAGCAATATTTCACCCACCCACAAGGGTAAATTTAGTTGAAAAACCGACAAGTCGAAACTTGTCGGTTTTTCTGGCAGGGGCACTAGGACTTGAACCCAGAGCCTACGGTTTTGGAGACCGCCGCTCTACCAATTGAGCTATACCCCTATATAA
>CAYVSU010000075.1:0-7277 GCA_964454215.1 uncultured Oscillospiraceae bacterium
AGCTGCTTTTCTACCTGGCCTCCTCTCCCAACCGGGTCTACACCCGCAATCAGCTTTTGGATGAGGTTTGGGGCTTCGACTACTTTGGCGACAGCCGCACCGTGGATGTCCACGTGAAGCGTCTGCGGGAAAAGCTGGAGGGTGTGTCCCAGCAGTGGTGTCTGAAAACCGTTTGGGGCGTTGGCTACAAATTCGAGGTGCTCAACCAATGAAATCTACCTTCAGCCGCACCTTTACCGCCGCGGTGATCGTTCTGCTGGCGGCATTGCTGGTAGTGGGTATCTTCTTTCAGTTCCAGGTAAGGGAATATCTGAAAAATCAGAATCTGAAAAAGCTGCGTAACGACGGCGAGGTTATTTCCGAGCTGGTTCTGGCCTACAACGGCCAGGAGCTGACCGCAAACCGGGACTTTAACATCTCCCTTTCCGTAACCACCCGGATCTCCGGAGCGGATGTGGTAGTGTGCGACGAAACAGGACGGCTTGTCTTCTGCGCGGACGCGCCCTTGGGCTGTGATCACGTGGGTATGCGCATCAGTCCGGAATATCTGAAACAATGCTATGCTGACGGTGGCTGTACCAACATTGGTCTTGTGGGCGGACTTTACGAGGAGACCCGGTATGTGGTTTCCGTGCCGGTTCAGGACCGGCACGGCACATTTTACGGCATCGTACTGGTCTCCACCCCAGTGGATCAGATTTTGGAAACGATGACCAAGATCAGCGAGATCTTTGTTTTCATCTCTGTATCCGTGGTGATGGTTTGCATCATTGTTATGACATTCCTTGCCCGACGGCAAACTGCGCCTCTGCGGGAAATGGCAAAAACAGCCATCTCCTTCGGTCACGGCGAGCTGTCTGCAAGAGTTCCCATTTCAGGCCACTATACCGAGGAAGTGGAAGATCTGGCCCTTGCCTTTAACAATATGGCATCTTCCCTGCAAAAAAGCGAGTATCAGCGGCAGGAATTTGTTGCCAACGTATCCCACGAGCTAAAAACCCCAATGACTACCATTGCCGGCTATGTGGACGGCATTTTGGACGGCACTATCCCACCGGAGCAGAGTCAAAAATATTTGCAGATCGTTTCTGACGAAACCAAGCGTCTGAACCGGCTGGTTCGCAGTATGCTGGATATTTCCCGACTCCAGGATCAGGGCGGCTTCCCCGAATCCCAGAAATCCCATTTTGATCTCACGGAGTGCGCCGGACAGGTATTGATCTCCTTTGAGCAGAAGATCCTGGCCAAGAAACTGGATGTGCAGGTGGAAATGCCGGAGTATCCGGTACTGACCTTCGCCTGCCGGGATTCCATCACCCAAGTGATCTACAATTTGGTGGATAATGCGGTCAAATTTTCTCCGGAAGGCGGCGTTTTGGCGCTTTCCATCCGGGAAGGCGATACCAAAGCTTATGTCAGCATTAGCAACGAGGGCCAAACCATCCCGCCGGAAGAGCTTCCGCTGGTGTTTGACCGGTTCCACAAAATGGATAAGAGCCGCTCCCAAGACCGGGATAGCTGGGGACTGGGCCTTTACATTGTAAAGACCATCATCGGCTCCCACGGAGAAGATATCTCCGTCACCAGCCGGGAGGGCAGAACCAGTTTTACCTTCACCCTGCCTTTGGGGAATTGACAGGTTTGCTTCATTTTCGCATATATTTAAGAGGTTATCTTATGCAAAATCATTCCAACAATCCCAACATGGATTCCTGGGAGCAGGACTCCTACGAAACAGGCTCCACCCGGCCGCCAAAAGCCAGCCGAAGCCTTACCGCGATCCTGCTGGTACTGCTGATTGCCCTGGGCGGCATTTGCAGCGTGCTGGGTATCGTGAATATCCGGCTTTCGCTGAAGTTGAGCGGACAGGGGGATAACCAGAATGTTATCTTTTCCTGTGACAGTACCACCGCTCCCACTGAATCGGATCCCGCTGAAACCACAGCACCGGAATCGGTTCCTCCTGTCACCGGAGATTCTGCCATCAATCTGGTCACGCCGCCGGAAACTGTGGATAATGTGCCCCAGGAGGGCGGACTCTCCCTGCAGGAGATCTACGAAAAAGCCATTGATTCCGTGGTTTCCATATCCTGCACTCTAAAAGGCGGTACTGCCACCGGAACCGGCATCGTACTGACATCCGACGGCTACATCGTAACCAACGCCCACGTGGTGGAGGATGCCCTTTCCATTATGGTGCTGTTCTCTGACGATCAGATGCTGGCTGCACAGCTGGTTGGCGCGGATACCGTTTCCGATATTGCAGTTCTGAAAGTAACGGAAACCGATCTTTCCGCCGCGGAATTTGCGGATTCGCAATCTCTGCGGGTTGGTGACGCAGTGGTGGCTATCGGCGATCCTCTGGGCATCGAATACCGGGGCACTATGACCGATGGCATCATTTCCGCTCTGAACCGGAATGTCACTGTGGAAAACCGGACGATGACGCTGATCCAAACCAATGCGGCTCTGAATTCCGGTAATTCCGGCGGCCCGCTCTTAAACTGCTATGGTCAGGTCATCGGCATCAACACTATGAAGATCGGCTCCGGCACAGAAGGTCTCGGCTTTGCCATTCCCTCCTCCACCGTCAAAGAAATCGTGGATCAGCTGATCGGCCAGGGCTACGTTTCCGGGCGGCCCTCTTTGGGCGTCACCGTGGAGGATCTTCCCTTCTACTATCAACAGTTCTGGGGACTTCCCTCCTGTGTCTATATCACCGCTGTAGAAGACGGCAGTGCCGCCAGCGATGTGGGTCTGGAAACCGGCGATATCATTCTGTCCATTGATGGGGAGCAGGTCTCGGATCCTGACACACTCCAATCCATTCTCTATGGCTACAGTGCCGGCGATACCGTTGAGCTGCGGGTATACCGCGACCGCGTCACCTATCGGGTCACCGTAACGCTGAAGGAAGCCAAAAACTGAAGATAGAGGTTCAAGAAATGGAACACATTTTTCAAAAACAGTATACCATCCCGGCTTCGGCTGTGGATCGGTTTGACCGGCTGAAAACCAGCCATATTTTGGATTATATCCAGCAGGTGGCGGGAGATCACTGCGCAATTCTCGGTACCCATCGGGATGCCCTGCTGGAAAAGGGTCTTTTTTGGGCGGTGATCCGCCACCGGATCCAGGTTACCCGTCTGCCTCAGGCAGATGAGGTGCTCACTGTGGAAACCTGGCCTATGCCCACCACCCGCACAGCCTTTCCCCGGTCCACTGTGGCCTACGATGCCGACGGGAAGGAGTGCTTCCGGGCGGTGAGCCTGTGGGTACTGATGGATATTCAGACCCGGGCTATGGTATTGCCGGGTAAGAGCGACATTGTGGTGGACGGCCTGCTGCGGGGCAACGAACTGGCTGCTCCCGGTTCCATCGTCCCCCGGACACTGTCCAGCCGTGACAGCCGTACAGTCCGGTTTACAGACCTGGACTGGAACGGGCATATGAACAACTGCCGCTACCTGGATTGGGTCTCCGACATTCTTCCCAGTCCCTTCCACGCCCGGAATATTCCCACGGAATTTACGGTTTGCTACCTGTCAGAAGCCACAGAAGGCGAGGCGCTTATGCTGGACTGGGAGCTTTCCGATGATGGCTGTCTGACAGTAAACGCCACCCGGGAAAACGGGGAGCTGTCCGCAGGTCACAGTCGTGTGTTTTCAGCAAAAATCCTGTATGAAAACGGTGTTCTGTAAACCGATCTCTTGATTTGCGAATCCTGCCGAAATTTGTCAGAATATGGATACAACCTCCTGTAAACCCTGGATTTGCAGGAGGTTTTTCCGTTTTTGCTGTGGATAAACCTGTGGAAAGTGTGGAAAACTTATGTTTACCAACGGTTTGCATAACCCCATTTTCCACAGATTATGTCGACCGATTTTTCTGTATTTCGCCGCTGTATAACCGGTTATTTTATGGTGCAAATTGATGCTTATCCGGCGGTTTCCGCAATCAAAAACGCAGCGCCGTTCAGCGCTGCGTTTTCTTACTTGTTATCTTACATACTCGATAACCACACGGCGGTTGGGTTCTGTGCCGGTGGAATGGGTGGTGATATTGTCCATATCCTGCAGAGCTGCGTGGATCACATGCCGCTCGTAGGCATTCATGGGCTCCAGAGTGGTGCGGCGGCGGGCCTTCAGTACCTGCTGTGCCTTCTTGCGGGCATAGCGGCGCAGGCTTTCCTCCCGCTTCTCCCGGTAGCTTTCGGCATCCACATTGATGCGGATGTGGCCCTCAACGCCCCGGTTAATGGTGTAGTTTGCCAAATGCTGCAGAGCATCCAAAGTATCGCCCCGACGACCGATCAGGTAGCCCAGGTCGCTGCCGACCAGCTCCACCTTGTAAGTATTGCCTTCCGCTTTGACTGCGTGGGGCACGGCATCGGAGCCCATACGCTCCAGCAGGCCCTTCATAAACTGCTCGATCCGTTCTTCCACAGAGCCAGGCTCTGCAACAGCATAGACCTTAGGTGCAGCAGGGGCTTTGGGGGCTTCCTTTTTTGGCTCAGGCTTTTTCTCCGCCTTGGGCGCTTCTTTTTTGGGCTCAGGCTTCTTCTCTGCCTTGGGCGCTTCTTTCTTGGGCTCAGGCTTAGGCGCTTCCTTTGCAGCAGGGGCGGGCTTTGTCTTGGGCTTGGAACGGGAAGCGGATGAAAGGGCTACCTTGGGTGCGGGATCGGGAGCTTCATAGGTCACTTCAACCTTGGCAGGCTGTGCGCCCAGACCCAAAAATCCGCCCTTTGCCTGCTGCAGGACCTGAACGGAAACACTGTCTCGATCCAATCCCAGCTGGGTCAGCGCCGCTTCAATGGCCAAATCAATGGTTTTTCCGGTAGTAATGATGGTTTTTTCCATTCTTTATTCCTCCGTAGGATTGCTGTAACGGTTGGGGTCATAAGCCCGACCCTTACAGTTGGGACGGTCGGGAATGCCGGACAGAGTAGTCTTTTCCTCTTTCTCGTCCAAAGTGATACCCTTCTTTGCGGCATATTCCCGGGCAGCGGCAGCTTTCGCGGCCTCTTCTGCCTGTTGCTGCTGCTTTTGCAGTTTCTTCTTGCTGGTATTCTGAGTGATGCCGTCGGGATTTGCGGCACGGCGCTCAGCACGGATCCGCTCTTTTTCTGCTTCGATGGCTGCCAGCTCCTGCGCCTTCTGCAGGCGGATGGCATCCTCTGCGTCATAGACCTTGCGGTAATGTTTGGTCAGAGCCATATCCTCCACCATACGCACCAAGCCGCCCACCAGCCAGTAAAGGCTCAATGCCGCGGGAACAGTGAAGCCGATCCACAGGGACATCAGGGGCATAAAGTACATCATTGTCTTGGTGGTTTGGGCAGACTGAGACTGCTTGGCGGTTTCCTTGTCCTGTACGCCGTTCTTGTCGGTGACCACAGAATCGTTCATTTTCTGGGACAGCAGCATAGACAGCACCTGCTGTCCGGCAGACAGGAAGGGCAGCAGAAATGCGCCGATATGCGCCCAGTCCCAGGCCCAAGCGGAACCGAATACATTGAAAGTGGGCACAGTACCAAGCTGGATGCCGCCCAGGAAAGTAAAGTTCAGACCTTCCAGCACTCTGCCGCTAACCTCGGGCAGTGCTGCCTGGACAGCCTCTTTATACTGGGAAATATTGGAAATGGCGATCAACTGGTCATAATAGGAGTTCTTGCTGAACAGATCGGGGTTGATTTCCTTGATCGTATCCACAATGATCTTGGCATTCGCGGAAGATTCGTGCAGCATATACTCGATGGGCTCACGAACCACCTGATACAGCGGGAACAGGATCAGCAGGGGAATCAGGCTCCACAGGCAGCCACCGCAGCCCATACCGGCACCTTCTTCTTTCTGAAGGGCCTGGATGGCTTCGTTCTGTTTCTGCTGGTCATTGGGGTACTTGTCCTTGATAGCCTGGATCTTGGGGGTCAGGCGGGACATTTTCATCATGCCCTTCTTGCTTTTGGCAGTAATGGGCAGCAAAACCAGCTGGACGGCAATGGCAAACAGAATCAGCGCAATACCATAGTTATTGGTAAGCTGATACAGCCAGTCCAACAGGTAACCAAACGGTACGGTAATAAATTCCAATTTACATTCTCCTTAAGGATTCAGGGTACGGGGTCAATATAGTCGCCTTTATAAAAAGGATGGCAACGCAGCAGCCTGCGAAACGCAAGCCATCCGCCTTTAAGCGCCCCGTGTTTGTTGATAGCATCGTAGGCATAGCGTGAGCAGGTCGGACTAAAACGGCAGCAGGGAGAGGACATAGGGGAGATTTGCCGCTGATAAAAGCGGATCAATGCAAGCATCAGTCGTTTCATTGGGCATCATCCTGTTTCAGAACGCCGGCTTTCTGAGCCAACGCTAAGTACGCCTCGGTCAGCCGGGCAAAATCACTGTGGACTGCCTTGCTCCTGGCTACTACCACAATATCCCATCCGGGGCTGAACCGGTCTTCATTGAGCCGGTAAACCTCCCGCAGGCGTCTGCGGACCCGGTTGCGCACCACTGCGTGCCCCAGCTTTTTGCTGACGGTGATACCCACCCGGTTTTCCCCGGTGCGGTTGCGGCGGGCATACAGCACCAAATGGCTGTCGGCTACCCCCGCGGTGGCATACAGTTTGCGGAATATGTGGTTTAATTTCAGGCTTTTGGAAAATTTCATAGGTTTCTCTCCATATGGGCACTCAGACACCTAAAAAGGATCTTATCCTCCCCTCGGGCGTTTCAAGTGTGCGCCCAATAAAAAGGGAGCGGGGCGAATTCTTTTCGCCCCGCTTATAGCTCCCATTTCGCATTGAGCGATCTATGCTGCAATTTCAGCCGTATACAAAACTCAAGCAGACAGAACCTTGCGGCCTCTTGCGCGACGGCGGGCGAGAACCTTACGACCGTTGGCAGTAGCCATTCTCTGGCGGAAACCGTGAACCTTGGAACGATGACGGTTGCTGGGCTGGTAGGTACGCTTCATAGTGTGAACACCTCCTCAAAATTCAATATGCTCGACAGTCGGTATCCGACCGCAGCGAAACAATTTCAGTGACCATATTAGGTCATGCTAGGGTATTATAACCGAAAAACGCAATAAGGTCAATAACTTTTTTTAGTTTTTTCCGGCTTTTACCGCAAAACGGTGGCTTTTTACGATTTGTGCCGCTGTTTTTGTAAAAAAAGCCGCCGCTTAAAAAAGCGGCGGCAATGGGGTTTTTTCTTCCTCTGAAATTACAGCAGAGTGGAGAAGTGCTTGATGGTGCGGACCATCTGAGAAACGTA